>NZ_LWFZ01001060.1:0-14819 GCF_001635225.1 Oleiphilus sp. HI0086 | reverse complement strand
TTTAGGCTTTCCGGTAGAACCGGAGGTATAGATGATATACGCAGCTGTATCCTCAGGGATTGTTACATCTGGGCAAGCTGTGTTCTGCTGTGATAGACGTTCAGAAATCAGATCGGTATTGAGTATGTGTGCAACAGAAGGCAGGCGCTTGATATGCGTTTCTTGAGTGACTAGGTGTTGTAAGCCCGAGTCTTCAATCATGTACGCCAAACGATCATCGGGGAAGTCAGGGTCAAGCGGGACATAGCTGGCGCCGACTTTCAATATGCCAATTAGGGCCGCGAGCATATGCTGAGAGCGGTCCAGGCACAAGCCAACGCGGTCCCCAACCGATACGTGCTCCTCTAATAGGAGCTGAGCCCACTGTGAGCTAAGTTCATCAAGCTGACGATAGCTTAAGACTTCCTGCTCAAATATGACGGCTTCTTTTTCGGCAAATTGTTGAGCTTGATGATGAAGGTAGTGACCGACAGTGCGAGGGGCGTTGGCTTGTTCTTCATGCCAGAAATGGTGCGTACCTAGGCTACGAGTAAGTAAATATTCATAATCGTTAATAGGGCTGAGTTCCAGCTCGCTGAGTGACTGGTTTAGATTAAAACTACACTGGGTTAGGAGCCAGATATATTCATCGATTCGGGCTTTGATTGACTCTTCCAGGAATAGGTCAGTATTGTACTGGCACTCGATTGTGAAGTGGTCACCGTAGTCGGCGACATTCATAAACTGTTCAAAGTTTTCATAAAACCTTGGGTTTGAGTGGAAACTACATTTTAGCTCGTGAAAATCTAGATGTTCGTCTTCCAAGCCTGTATCAAAGTTGTAAAGCAGGGGTAAAAGTGGAATTCTTGAAGGATCCCTTGCAATGGGTAGCTCTCGAATCAACTCCCCAAAGGTAAAGTTCTGATGTTCAAAAGCGTCTAGAATCTCTTCACTAATTTCGTGTATTGCTTGAGCAACTGATATAGAAGGATTTAGCTCACTGACGATAGGAACTGTCGAAACACAATGACCAATCAAAGAATTCGGAGCGATACCGGGTTGTGCTGCGGTTGGCATTCCTACTGCTAAAAAGGACTCTCCTGTCCAGCGCTGCAAGGCAATAAAATAGATCGCCATTGTATAAGCGCTTAGGCTGCATCCTATGCTGGCTGCACTTTTCTTAATTTCAGTGATTAGATCTAGGTCGACATCAACATCTATTCGGCGCGCATTGAAGGTTCTATTCTTGGGGCGGTCTTTATCTAATATAAGCTCGTAATCGGGAATTCTTTTTGAAAATTTATCTAGCCAATATTGTTTGTCCTCGTTCTCTGAAGATTGACCTGCAAAATCAACAAAAGAGTATGCTTCTTCTAAATCAGCCGAATTTCCCTTTACGGTGCTATTGTAAAAGGCTGACAAATCTGCGATCACGATGCCAAGAGACCAGCCATCACAAATAATATGATGAGCAGTGAATATCAGGTAGTGACAGGTATCCGACTCTTTCAGTAAGCGAACTCTGAATAAAGGGCCATTGACTAGGTCCAGAGGCTCGCGGGCTTCGCTTTCAATAAGTTCTTCAAGAGCTTGTTTTTCAATATTTTCTAAGCCGCATTGAATTTCCTGATAGTCGAATACTCTAAAGCTTGTGCCATCTTCAGAAAAACTGGCTCTGAGAGCATCATGCCTTGCAACGGTTAGCTCAAGTGCATTGATGAGAGCAGGCACTCTGAGCTCTCCTTTAAACTTTAAGGTAAAGGATTCGTTAAAAGCACTTGAAGCCTTTGGATCCATCAGGACAGACGACCATATTTCAAGTTGTGCTGCCGTGGACGGAACCGATTTTATCAGGGTCGGTTTTTGATCAGCAAAGGGGTCGAAATCTACCGAAACAGATTGTATGGTCTTGATTTGGCTGGTCATTAGTTTTGCTCTAGCATTCTGTATTTTCCAGGTTGTTCAGGGTCCTTTATGAACCATGCTGGCTTTCCTTGGGAATCTTTTCCTAATCTAGCTCCTGGAACTGGCGGAGTGTTTTGCAATGGCGCCGTTTCTTCAGTGTTTTGGGTGTTCGTGTTTTTGCTAGGATCGAGCTCGGGAAAGAATCCTAACGACAGCATTTCGTCGACGGCTTCCTCAAAAGCTTTAATGATTGCAGCGATATCTTCATCACTATGAGCTGTGGTAAGGAAACATGGGCGTGCATCCCATATATGGATTCCTTTTTCTCTCAACAGCGTAAATATTAGTTCCTCGTAAGCGATATCTTGGGGAATTTTAAAACGGAATAGGGACTGGCAGTTCACGACTTTGATCGGAGCATGTCGTTGGCTTGCGTACAGGTTCATTTGCTCGACCATTGCAGCGGTCTTGTTGCCCAAATCCTGCTGTATGCTAGGCTCGGCTATTAGTTTATCTAATACTGCATTTGCTGCAGCCATCGCGAGTGGGTGGCGTACAAAGGTTCCCGCAAAGTAGGTTACGCCAACTTCGGGCGATGAGTCATCACCATATCGCCATTGGCCACCATCTAAGGCGTCCATATACTTGGACTTGCCTCCAATAACACCAATTGGCATACCTCCACCGATAATCTTACCGTAGGTTGCGATATCTGCTGGAATATCGAAATGGCCTTGAGCTCCTCGTGGTCCGAGGCGGAAACCTGTAATGACTTCATCGAATATAAGGGCCATCTCATTTTGATCGCATAAGCTCCTTAACTCTTGAACGAACTCTTTAGGCTGAAGTTCTGGGTTTCGGCTTTGTACAGGTTCGATCAGAACAGCAGCGATGTCATCGGCGTTTTCTTCGATATACTTTAAAGACTGTGGGTCACCGTAGTCTAGAATCATTGTGTTGGCGACGGCCTCTCCAGGAATACCGGCGGCTGCTGGTAACGGTAGGCCATTCGAACCTCGATGGACGATAACCTCATCATTGATTCCATGATAGTCGTTTTCAAACATGACGATATGTTCTTTGCCTGTCACTGTGCGCGCTAATCGTATGGCGCCAAGTACAGCTTCAGAACCAGTATTACAGAAAGCAACACGCTCTAGTTGAGTTAACTGGCAAAATTTCTTGGATACCTTTTCAGTTAAGGGGTTCTGGGGGCCGATTTCGTAACCGGTTTCTAGCTGTTTGGCAACGGCCGAGCGAATAAATTCAGCACCATTGCCAAAGAAATTTGAGCCAAAGCCACAGGTGACGTCAATCAAACAATTTCCGTCGATATCCCAAAGGTGTGCGCCGGCAGACTTCTCGACAACAATAGGGTAAATAACCTCTTTCAGTTTATCTCGAAACCCGGAGACTACTCGAGGGTCCGCGAGCTGGGAGCGGTTTGCTTGAGCGAAGTCTTTAGACTTTGAAAACTTGGCATTATAGCGCTGACTAAGCTTTTCCAAATTCTGCTGTTGATCGGCACTGAGCTCATTTGAGCGCTTAACGTTAATACGGGTGCCCGCACCAAAGGGTTTTTTGTCTTGAGTATCGCTTAGCTCCGCGGTGCCGGAGGTTTGTGTAGTGGCAGGTACTGAAGCTTGAACTGGCGCTCCTGCTTGACCCTGGCTTAATTGGTTTAATAAAGCAATTTGACTGTTTACCAATTGAAGTTGCTGCGAAAGCAAACTGTTTAAAGGCGAGCCGTTTGCATTGGTGGTAGTCGCGTGACTTACTGGTAAAGGAGCGGAAACAGAAGGCGTGTCAATGTGAACAGGTGCTTGGTTCGGTGTTGCCACAGGCGCGCTAGTTAAGGCTCCGTCGCCCTCTAACTTTGTCGCTAGCTTATTGAATGAACTATATTCATTCATAAGTTGACGGAAGGTTACTTTGGATTTGAAGGTCTTTTTCAGTTTTAAGGCTAACTGCGTTAAGAATAGAGAATCGAGGCCTAATTCGAAAAAGGTTGCATCAGGATTGGCGTCGTTTAAGTCGATGCCCGAAGTATCTGAAAAAAGTGTTTTGAGTTGGCTGATCGCGTTTGTCGTCATGGTGTCGGCTTCTATATCATTAAATAAGTTGGTTCCAGATACTACTTGAGTCTCCTGAATTGAGACTGGGCTAGCGCCTAATGATGCAATATCGAGAAAGTTGTTATTCATGGCTGCAAACTGTTGTTGCAGCCCTTGGCTAAGTTGAGTCAGGTCGCCCAAGAAATTGGACTGATTACTGTCAAAGCTCTTACTAAGCTCTTGTTCTAGGTTGAAGGCGGAGTGACTGGCCTGTGGTGCTATATAGAAATCTTTATGTTCAAAGGCATAAGGAGGTAAAAACCCCATCGCTGGTTTTATCGGCCTGGCTAGTTTACGCCAGTCGACAGATAATCCCGTTTTCCATATATTGCCTAGGCAGGCGATAAATTGGCTATCTTCAGCTTCTTCTGTTGGCTTTGGTAGGGCCGTTATTATATTAAGGTCATCCTTATCTTCCAAGCATTGGCTAAGTAAGTGAGACGCAACACGTCTTGGGCCGCAATCTATAACAATAAGGTTTGACCACTTGCTTAGCTTTTCAGTGCCACCTTTGAACTGTACCGGAGCTACTATCTGGCTAGCCCAGTAGCGAGTGTCGCTTGCTTGTTCATCTGTAATCCAGTCGCCGCTGACACAGGAAATAAATGGGATACTGGGCTTTTTGCAATGAATGCCCTTGAGCTCTGTGATGAAAGCCTGCTCGGCAGGGATCATCATTGGCGAGTGGAAAGCGTGCGAGGTTCTTAGCTTTGTGCAATGAATACTGGCCTTCTCCAGTGCTTCTTTTGCTTGTTCAATATGAACATCTTCACCAGAGAGAGTGAGTGATTCAGGAGTATTTTGAGCTGAAAGAACAACACTATCCGGAATTAAGTGCTTGATTGCGTCAAAGCTGCTTTCTACGGCTAACATGCTACCACTCGCCTGTCTTTGCATGACTCTGCCGCGCGTTAAAACTACTCTAATTGCCGTGTGTAAATCGAATACCCCAGACAAGGTTGCCGCAGCTAGTTCACCAATGCTGTGTCCCATCATTCCGTCGGGTTTGATACCAAGCTCCATTAAACTTGATGCAATAGCATAACCCACCGAAAACAATGCTATTTGCGTGTTCTCAGTAAGGTGAAGGCTTGGATCATCCGAGAATAGGATATGTATGAGATCGACGTTAAATTCGTCTTTGCATATCTCGATGCAGTTATCCAAATGTGCTCTAAAGAGCGGAAGTTCATTGTAGAGCTTCTTACCCATACGATTAACTTGAGTTCCTTGTCCAGGAAACATAAATATAATCTTTGGGTCCTTTGTAGGCGCGTCTGAAGCATTCTTAGTGAACTGTGATAGTTCACTAAGAATGCTGTCTCTAGTTGTTCCTAATATAGCTTGTCGATACTTCAATGCTTGTCGGTGAAAGCAGTAGGTGTTTTTAAGGTGATCGATATCTGTGTCAGTATTTTTTAGTAGAAATGTTTCAAGTTGCCTAGCTTGATCAGCGAGTGATTTGGGTGAATTTGCACTAAGACACAGTGGTAGTTTTGTTGGTGTCTGTGCAGAAGCAGTTGCCGGCTCAGCGTCATACCCAGAGATAATCACATGAGCATTGGTGCCTCCTATGCCAAATGAGCTGATACCTGCATATCGCTGGCCAATTTCCTGTTTCCAAGTAGCGGTGGTTGTAGCGACAGAAAACGGTGAAGACTCTAGCCTTAAGTCAGGGTTTGGTGATGTGAAATTAATACTGGCCGGAATCTGTCCTTTCGATACAGATAGTGCAGACTTTATTAAGCCCGTGACACCGGCTGCTGCAGTTAAATGCCCCAGGTTGCTTTTGACGGATCCTAGTAGGCACTGAGCTTCAGGTATTTTAGAGTTTTGTTCAAAGACTGCTTTCAGGGCCGATACTTCGATAGGGTCACCAATGGGGGTAGCGGTTCCGTGAGCTTCTATGTACCCTATCTTATCTGCAGTGAGTCCAGCATCTTGTTGTGCTGCCAGAATAACGTTTTTCTGACCCTCTTCGCTTGGGGCTGAAAAGCTGCCTTTTTGAGCGCCATCATTGTTGACTGCTACACCTTTGATAACGGCTGTTACTCTATCTTCGTCTTCGATAGCGTAATCGAGTCGTTTTAGAACGACCAAACCGCCACCATCACTAAACACAGTGCCGTTTGCCTCGCGATCGAAGGGGCGCGTATGACCGTCATGAGACTTGATACTTCCTTCTTCGGGGATATGAGGTTGTTCTTGCGGGAAGGAGAGAGAAGCGGCTCCAGCAATGGCGACCTCGCATTCGCCAGAGCGGAGAGCTTCAACAGCCTGGCACACCGCTACCAGAGATGTCGAGCAGGCAGTCTGAATGTTGACTGCAGGGCCGTTTAAGTTAAGTTTGTGCGCAATTCGTGTTGCGGTGTAATCTTTTTCATTTGCGACCATAGCTTGTAAAGCGCCATAGTCAGCGAGCTTTTCAGGGTTTTTTAAAACATTTTCTAAATAGTATGAATTATTACCGGTACCACAGAAGACGCCAATACGTCCCGGAAATTCGTCAGCAACAATTCCAGAGTCTTCTATGGCGTGCCAAGCTAGCTCGAGCATAATGCGTTGCTGTGGATCTATAAACTCGGCTTCAATTGGTGAAATTCCAAAAAAACTCGCATCGAGAGCAAGAGGCTCTGCAATGATACCTCGAGTGTTAACTTCACCATCTGCTGACGTGGGTGCAAATACATGCAGGCTTTCTTTTTCTGCTAGCAAGTTCTCCCAAAATTGTGGAAGGTTATTTGCGCCAGGTGCATTAATGGCCATGCCTATAATAGCGATGTCACGAGAGCCATCTTTGCGGGAGTTAGTATTTCGTGTCTGATAGTTGTTAGTTCTCACTTGCTTACTAAGATGATTGATAAACGAGTCTATCGAAGCGTATTGAAAAAGCTTATAGGCGGGTATATCTAGCTGAAAGCTTTCATATAGCTGAACTGATAACTGGTTCGCCATGAGTGATGTCATGCCTACATCAACCAGACTTTTTGATGTGTCGATATTGTCGTTACCAAGCAAGGAATAGATCATTGAGCTTAGTGACACTTTATCTGGCACAGCTATTAGCTGCTCTTTCTGCATGCTTGAAACCTGCTCAGCTAACTTACCTTGATTGGCGTGATACTGGGCGAGCATACTCTTGCGGTCGATTTTCCCTGAAGGCGTTGTCATCAGTGCATCGCTGAACAGAAAATGAGACGGCTGCATATAGGCAGGTAGCTCTTGCGTGAGGTATGCTTTGAGTATTGAAGCATCCTCAGAGTTGCTTACAATAAAAGCAATAATCGATTTTTGCGCTTCGCTCTCTGAAACTGTTACAGCTGCATTGGAGACACTCTCATGCTTCATTAAACAGGCTTCAATTTCCGATAACTCAATACGATAGCCACTAATTTTTACTTGGTTATCAGTTCTACCTGAATAAACTAACTGGCCCTTATTATCTGCTGAGACCAAATCCCCTGTACGATAGCAAAGTTGTTCTTTGCCATTGATCGTCATAGTGACAAAGCGTTTGTTTGTCTCTATCGAATTATTTATGTAACCAGTAGCTAAAACTGGGCCGCTAATATAGAGCTCTCCTACTTCTCCAGCTCTGACATTTTGGCCATTATCATTCAATATATTAAGTTTCGCGTGAGGTAATGCGCTACCAATTGGGGGTATTTCCGGCCAATCGCTGGCAGGGGCTCTCATGATAAGTTCGCTTACCACATGAGACTCTGAAGGGCCGTATTGATTTGACAAGCTTGTCTTAGGGAGCTGTTCGAAGATAGACCTAATATCCTCAGTGATAATTAGCTGCTCGCCCGCGGTGATAACTTCTTTCAAGGACTTCGGCACGATGTTTAGTCGAACAAACCATTGCATCAGGTTTTTCAAGGCGACATAAGGCATGAAAATTCGTTCGATTTGATGTTCGAGTATATATTCAGCAAGAGACTTAAAGTCTTGTTTGATCAGTGGGTCAAGAGTGTATAGCGTTGCGCCAAGTGATAAGCTAGAAAAGATTTCCTGGAAAGATACATCAAAACTGAGCGAGGAAAATTGCAAGGTCTTAGGGGCGTAGTTTTCGTTGTAATGAGCATTCTGCCAGTCGATCAGCTTATTTAGAGGGCCATGGGGCATCGCGACGCCTTTGGGGCGCCCTGTTGAACCCGAGGTATAGATTAAATAGGCAGCAGTCGATTCTTCTAGTTGAGCGCTATCGATGCCAAAGTTCTTAAATGCTTGGGACTTATTTGCTAGGACCTGTTCTAAGGTTTCTTCTGTAGGGAATGTTTGACTAAAGTTAATTGATTTGGTCGACTTCGGCGCAAATTCACATACCCTATCACATAGCACAAAGCTCGCATTCGCGTTTTCCAGCATGTATGCCAATCGATCGTTGGGGTAGATCGGGTCAAGAGGAATGTAGGCACAGCCATAGTCCAGCAACGCGATCATACTTGCTATCGCCAAGGGTTTCGATTCGAAATATAGACCAACGTAGCTACCTTGTTCTAGCTCCAACTGTTTGAGCCTGGAATTGATTCCTGCAACAAGCTGCCCGAGTTCAGCATAGCTTATCGAGACTTGATTATCTTGAATCGCTATTGACGTGGGGATAGAGTCAAAGTTTTGTTTGACCGTGTCGATGAAATTCAAGCTGACCTCTTTGCCTTGGGTGTTAGAGTTTATATAATTATTGCAGTGTCACTTACTTCTGAGTGGGAAGCTAGAGATTGAAGCAGTCTATTTCAAGGTAATTTCCTTTAATATCGATCTATTGATACTTCTTTAGTCACTAAAGTTTAAACGGCGTTCTTCTATGCCTTACCCCTGTAGCGGAATAAACTGAGTTAGCGATGGCTGGTGCGATGATTGGCACGGCTATTTCACCAATTCCACCAGGATCAACATTGCTAGGAATTACCTCAATGTATATTTTTGGTGTTTCATTTATTTTAATCAGGGGGTAATCATCAAAGTTATGTTGCTCAATGCGGTTGTTCTGTATTGTGATTGAATGACCTAACGAAGCATTTAATCCATAGAGAATTCCGCCTTCTATTTGAGCTGTCACTGAGTCTGGGTCGATAACGGTGCCGCAATCAACGACACAGTGGATTTCCGTAATTGTAATGCCTTCTTTGTTCTTGTTTAGCAGAACTGTTAATGCAATATAGCTTCCGAACCCTCTATTAAAGGCGATGCCAATATATTCTCCTTTGCTAAGATGCCAGTTCCATTTACTTACCTCTTTTAACTTTTCTAAAAGCCTCTTTGAACGGTCATCGTGTCGAAGTAAATTTTGTCTAAAGAGAAAAGGGTCTGTGTTTTCGTAGTGAGCTATTTCATCTATAAAGCTTTCAGTTGCAAAAACATGATTTGAATAGGCAACGGAGCGCCAAGAACCAATAGGGATACCGTGATCTAGCGTTTGAAAATAGAGTGACCGATTGGGAATATCGTATGGGAAGTCAATGGCACCACCACTTATTTTCCCCTCTGACGCCCCAGAAGCTGTGTGTCTCCAGTGAGTAATCTTCCCTTTGTCTATTTGGGATTCTATACGGTGAGATGAATAAGGTCGGTAGAAATCATTTTGTATATCCTCTTCTCTTGACCAGAGTAATTTAACCGGAAAGTTGAACTCTTTTGCAATGATGACAGCTTCGGTAACAAAGTCCTGCTCCAGTCGACGACCAAATCCTCCTCCTAAAAGAGTGGTATGAACTCTAACATTATCAGATATTCCAAGTTTACGAAGAACTTTTGAACTCCATTTACCAAGTTGTGTGTGGTATGCCTCTCTCGCTGCACCAAGGGCCATCATTGGATGTTGAGTTGGTGCCCATACGTCACAGCCATCATCGTGAATATGGGCGGTACAATTGATCGGCTCCATACAAGCATGAGCTTGATACGCGCTGTGATAATCAGCACTGATACCTTCTCCTGAAGGGAAGGCGTTGCCGAATTGTTTTACGAGCTTGCCAGTGTGACTTAAGGCATCAATAAAGTCTCTTTCTATCTGAGCTTGGTTTAGGTCATTATCTGTTTCGGAGTGCCATGTAATATTTAAGGTTGATAAGACATTTTTCGCTAGCCAATAGGACGTAGCTACAACCGCAACGGCGTTATTTAGCTTTACTATTCCTTTAACACCGGAGCTTAATTGCCTTGTAGTGGAGACTGACGCTAGTGTTGATTTAAATGTGGGGGCGTGAGTAATTGCAGCATAGTGCAAGTTTTCCAGCTCAGTATCGATACCATATTGTGCCTGTCCCTTGACGATGTCGTGAACGTTTAGGCTAGGGTTTTTGTTCCCTATAAAGTTAAATTCACTAGGTTTTTTAAGAGCAGGATTTTTAGGGGGGTGGAATGTGCTGGCCAGCTTACTCAAGTCGCCATAACTAATGTGCTTTCCTGTTTGCTGGTTTATAACTTGGCCATTTTTGGTGCTTAAACTTTGTTGATCAACCTCCCAAGTTTGGGCTGCTGCTTGTAGTAGCATGCCCCTGACACCTGCAGCCCCAGTTCGAAGAGGGAGCCATAGTGACTTGATTGAGCTACTTCCACTGGTTCGAAGTTGGGCATGCTTCGTGTCCGCGTCAGCCAGCTTGATTTCTATAGTTGACCATTCTAAATCTAATTCTTCCGCTATGATTGCGGGTATTGCATTAATGATTCCTTGCCCCATTTCGATTTTGGGTAAGGTAATGACAACTCGATTGTCTGTGTGAATACTTAGCCAAGCTTTTGGTGAAAATGCTAGGCTTTCAGTATTCCATTCATTACAGCCATTGAGAGAAATGCCAAGTGAAAGGCCTACACCGGCGCTAGTGGTTAGTTTTAAGAATTCTCTACGATTAGTATCCATAAGCTGGTATTCATAAACTATCTAAGGTTTGAAGAACATGAAATCCATATCAGAGTCTGCAAATGTAATTCGCCAATTTTTTATATCCTGTGCTTGCATTAGATTGCAGGCTTCACCTTTACAGTGAAGCATAAATAGATCACCATGAGGACGTTTTATAAAAAGTGACTTCTTCAATTCGTGTTCCATGTCCAGGTTGATGCCTTGATACATGATTGCATCAACATTTTTTTCTAAGGCTAACTTTTCACTTAGCTTGATTAGATCAGGGTAGTCTGAATCTGGAGCTAAGTAGTCACAAATTGCTAGAACCTGTTTTCCTTGCCACTCACTAATCATTGTAACCAAGTAGCTTGATAGGTTTTCTCCTTCGTATAGGAAGTGAATGTCGTAAGGGTGCTGTGATGGTGTTTCAATGTAGCGCCACTCAAAATACTCAGCATTCTTTCTAATGTTGAGTATTTTGAGATTATGTTCCTTGTTGTATAGGTATTCTAAATCCTTCTTATAATTCTCAACTTGGGATATCGGTTTTATCGTTTTTCTAGTTCTTACTAAGTGCTTTAGTCGAGTAAAAAAACGAACGCCCCAGGCTATTGTTGGATAAATTATAGTACCTTTTACCCCATGGCCTTGTTGGGTGCTAGAAAATCCTTTTGCTGTAAGAGGTTTAATATAGAAAGCTATATTTCCAAGATTGTACCAGTTCAATCTTGTAAACATCGCTTGAGCAGCTTGAGATATCCCTAGGCCTATAACGAAATCATGTTGATCCATGAGCTTTTTGATCAAAGCAACGCCTAGGCCTCTCATTCTCCATTTTTCATCGACCGAGAGGTCAATGGCACAGCACCCTGAGTAAACCTTATCGGCATAATTAACCGTACACTTTAAACCATACTGGGTGCCGACAACATCATTCCCGTCCCAAGCGATATATCGGGGGTTTTTGATGTTATTTGAAAATAGCCAATCGTTGTACTCGGGGGAGTGTCGCAAAGGGCTATTTACAAAAGCTTGTTTAAGGAATGAGTCGACACCTTCCGTTTCATTGTCTGTAACGGTTTCACGAATTCGATCCTTAAAACGCACGGCAAGCCTGTCAAAAACTTTTTGTTGATTGTTTTTCGTTTGGCTTTTTTTAGCACTCATCATTACCAACCCAAATCAACCTTGTCTATTAACTGTGCATGGAGGTGTAAATATTGAGTTGTTTTACGTTTGCTTTCAATATCATTGTAAATAAAGTCTGCTTGTTCAGTGCTCGTGTTTAATGCTTCTGCTAACTCTGATGATGGCTTTTCGTTGTTATAGAACCACAGCGCTACATCCATTTTGTTATATGGAAGAGCGAAGTAAAATTCGTCCTGCCCCTGGCTTAGGCTGTAGGTGTCGGTAGTGGGGGTGGCACTACAGATTTCTTCAGGCAGCCCTAGGTGACGAGCTAATTCATATACTTGTGTTTTATATAGGTGAGCAATTGGTTTGATGTCTGCTAAACCGTCTCCACCTTTGACAAAGAAGCCTTGATCATATTCAACTCGATTAGGTGTACCCACTACAGCATAGTTCAGCCGATCTGCATGGAAATAGTCCATATTTTTACGGATACGTTGCTTAAAGTTTGTTGCTGCTACAATTGTCAGGTACTCATTTAAACCCAAACGCTTTTGCTGCTGCTTGCCGGACGGGTCTTCAACGACAAGTTTGAAGTGGTTAATTTGTCCTTTAGCCCCTCCATCGATCACTATTTTATTTTTCCAACCTTCGCAATACTCTGGGAAGGTCTTTTTGATCGCTTGATCGCGCCATTCATAACAACCTATTGCTTCTAGTGCTGGGGCAATATCTTGAACTGTATACTC
Source organism: Oleiphilus sp. HI0086 (assembly GCF_001635225.1). NCBI lineage: Bacteria > Pseudomonadati > Pseudomonadota > Gammaproteobacteria > Oceanospirillales > Oleiphilaceae > Oleiphilus > Oleiphilus sp. HI0086. Next base: position 2,091 of record NZ_LWFZ01001060.1, on the reverse strand, counting down.
GATGCCGAGGTGCTCGGCTAGAGCTCTACCTCTCTCTAAGCTAGTTGAAGAAGAATCTGTTTCTGGCATTAAGATTCCAAATACTTTTTTCGGGCCAAGTGCACTGACAGCTAAAGCTGCACTAACTGAGCTGTCTATTCCACCAGATATTGCGACGACCAAGCCGCGACGGTGTAGCGTTTTTCGTAAGGAGTCTCTAATAAATCCCCCAATGCGTTCTACCTCAGCTGCATGGTCTAACTGGGTGTATTGTTTAAGTAGGTTTTCAACTTGGCTATTCATTAGTGATCTCTTCTTTCCGTAAATGAGTTATTTGCGCGCATTGGCAAAGCTTGCTAGCTCGTGACGTTTTATTTTTCCGCTACTTGTGCGAGGAAATTCACTGACCCAGAAAATTTCCTTAACTTGTTTGTGAGGCGGTAGATTTTTCCGGCAATGATAGCGGATCGGTTTTGGGTCTTCACCAAAGCCCTGTTTGAGAATTACAAAAGCAGCGATGACTTCGCCTAGCAGCTCGTCTTTGATTCCAGTGACAGAAACCTCGCTAACAGCATCACACTCCAGGATAACTTCTTCAATTTCTTCTGGGTGAATACGGTTAGCGCCAGATTTAATCATTTGTTTCTGGCGGCCTTTGATGTAATAGAAACCATCAATATCTCTGTAGCCCAAATCGCCGGTGTGTAGCCAGTCACCTGTAATTGTTTGTTCCGTAGCCGTTGGGTTGCTCAAATATCCTTGCATGATATTGTCTCCCTTGGCAATAAGTTCACCTGTCTCGTTTGGCCCCAATAGTTTGCCGCTTTCATCGCTAATCGCTAACTCTACATCAGGTATTGGGATGCCGATTGAGCCGGCTTTTTCTAGTAGTCTGGCTGGCGGCAGGTAGGTGAGCCTTGCTGACGCTTCAGTTTGTCCATACATGACGTAAATATCGGTGTTAGGTAGTGCCTCTAGTAACTCTTTGGTAGTCGTAACACTCATACTTCCACCTGCCTGGGTAATATATCTAAGTTGCGGATGTATTTTGGCAAAGCTAGTCTTATGTAAAAGAATTTGAAATGTTGAGGGTACACCAGAAAAACCCGTAATGCTTGCTTTGTTTAAGTCTTCAGCAATGAGTTTAGGGTAGAGCATTGACTGCCCTAAGCAAATACTTGCCCCAGCATAAATATGAGTTTGTAATACTGAGTTGCCGTAGCTGTATGTGAATGGTAATACGCAATAGGTGCAGTCGGTCGCACTTAAGCTCAGGTATTGGACAATTGATTGAGTATTAGCAAGCAGGTTACTATGAGAAAGCATGACACCTTTAGGGTCTCCTGTGGTGCCAGAGGTAAACAAGATTAGCGCGTTGTGCTCAACAGCTGGGATTACCCACTGGTCTAAGTCGGGTTTCGCTGCTTCCGTGTCTAATAATAGCTCAAATTCATTTGCCTCTACCTTGAGGTGTTGAACTGAGTTTTCTAAGTTTATTGCCAAATTATTTTTGGTGATGGCTAACTTCGCTTGAGAGAAATCCAGAATATGTTGAACTTCTCGAACAGCACTTTGGCTGTGCAGTGGAATAACAGTAATGTCTAGAGACCAGCAAGCATAAAGGAGAGCGATATATTCAGCGGAATTTTCCAGGCATATAACAGCTTTGTCGTTGCTAGGAATATTCAATGATTTAATCTTCTTCCTATAGATGTTAACAAGGCAAGCTAGCTGGTAATAGCTAAGATTCCTTGCTTCGTTAACACTATATGTTACGGCAGTCCGGTCTGGAGTAGAATGAGCATGCTTCGCCAGCGCACTTAATATGCTTGCTATCGTCATACTATGCAGATTTCTTAGAAATATAAGCTAGTAGGTTGTTGATTGAGTCAAGGTTTTCAGGAACCATCTCTTCATCTTCAACGGTGATGTTAAAATCATCCTCAAGCAGTGCAATGACTTCGAGTATTCCCATGGAGTCTAGAATGCCTTTATCCAAAAAAGAGTCATCATTTTTGAGTTCGTCTTGATTGTCTGTGAACATGTAGTTCTCAAGGATAAATGTTCTTAGCGTTGCTTCATTGCTCATAGTGTTTCCTAAATCTTAAATAA
>NZ_LWFZ01001059.1:0-892 GCF_001635225.1 Oleiphilus sp. HI0086 | reverse complement strand
CTCCTGCAACGAAGATGCAAGTTGTTCGTCATTGCAAAAAAAACCGGGTAACTCTGTTCCTAATGCAACTCGGCAGGCGCCGGTTAGTGTTGCAAAGTCGAATATCATGTCCGGGTTTTCGCTATCTGCTTCGGTCAATGCGTCACATAAGACTAAGCGGCCTTCAGCGTCAGTGTTGTCAATTTCGACAGTAATTCCTTGTCGTGTGGTGATTACATCACCTGGACGAAAAGCATTCGAAGATACGGCATTCTCTACTGCGGGTATTAGTACACGTAATCTGATTGGAAGAGCTTGGTCCATAATTAATTTTGCTAGCCCAAGTACGTGCGCCGCGCCGCCCATGTCTTTTTTCATAAGGCGCATAGCATTACTGGGCTTGAGGTCCAGGCCTCCGCTGTCAAAGCAAACTCCTTTGCCAACCAGTGTTATTTTTGGGGCATCTTCGTCACCCCAAGTAAGATCAATGAGCCTTGGTTCATGTACACTGGCTCTGCCAACGGCATGAATGGTAGGGTAGTTGTGCTCAAGTAGTTGGTCGCCAACAAACTGTTCGAGCTTAGCACCGTATTGCTCTGCGAGCTGCTCAGCTACGGTACCCATATCTTCAGGCATTAAGTCACTGGCTGGGGTGTTGATCAGATCTCTTACTAATGACACTGAAGAAGAAAATGCCTGTGCTTTGTTGAGTATTGCTTCTGAAGATACAGAAAGTGTTGGCAGGCTCTTATCATTCTTTTTATATTCAGTGTACCGGTAACAAGAGAGGGCCCAGGTGATTGCGAACTGAGTTTCAAACTCAGTTTGGTCTTCAAATAGCTCGCTGCACTGACTGCAATCCAGCGAGTAGCGCGCCGCAGGAATTTGTAGCGCTAGATCGCCAGCAATGAAG
>NZ_LWFZ01001058.1:0-849 GCF_001635225.1 Oleiphilus sp. HI0086 | reverse complement strand
AATTGCGTGAAGTGCTGCGGCAGTAGGAGAAGGAACCCAAGCCGTGTTAGCACCCGCTTTAGGATGGCCCACTTTCTGCTCCATCATCATGCCCATTTCATCAGGAATCGGCCACATGCCTTTACCAATCTGTGAACGACCTTGTAGGCCTGTTTCCAAACCTGTATCAACGTTCCAATCTTCGTATGCGTTAATCCAAACTTGCTGCTTCATTTGAGTCTTAGCAACAAAAGGACCTGCCAACATTGACGTGTGTAGCTCATCACCGGTACGGTCAAGGAAGCCTGTGTTGATGAATACAACACGGTCTTTCGCTGCACGGATACATTCTTTCAAGTTAACAGTGGTACGACGCTCTTCATCCATAATACCCATCTTCATCGTGAAGCGAGGCAGGTTAAGTGCATCTTCAACACGTGCAAACAATTCGTTAGCAAAAGCCACTTCTTCTGGGCCGTGCATCTTAGGTTTAACGATATTGACAGAACCTGTTGTAGAGTTCTTGAATGGGCTATTGCCATTCAAGTCGTGAATAGCGATAAGCGCTGTCACAACACCGTCCATGATGCCTTCAGGAATTTCAGAACCGTCTTCCAAAAGAATCGCAGGGTTAGTCATCAAGTGACCTACGTTACGAACGAACAACATTGAACGACCTTTCAAAGAGAAAGTATTACCGTCAACACCCGTGAATTCACGGTCAGCATTCATCACACGTGTAAATGTCTTACCGCCTTTGCTTACGTCTTCAGCCAGATCGCCTTTCATTAGGCCTAACCAGTTGCCGTAAGTCGTCACTTTGTCTTCTGCGTCAACCGCAGCAACAGAGTCTTCACAGTCCATGATAGT
>NZ_LWFZ01001057.1:0-1209 GCF_001635225.1 Oleiphilus sp. HI0086 | reverse complement strand
GTTTTTTGCGTGGCGAGAGCCACGCTTTTTGTTTTCTTTGGTCTTATGAATATATCTTCAGTACACTCTTAGCTCTTAGTCTTTGATTTCAAAATGGAGCGAGTCAGTGAGTTGCTTGAGGAGAATTCCACGGTGTGTGTCGGAACAGATTAGAGCCATCATTTTTGACCTTGATGGAACGCTGGTCAGCTCGAGTCTCAACTTTGACCGAATGCGAAAAGATGTGGGTTGCCCGCCTGACGAAGATATTTTGGCCTACATCGATGCCCTGCAAGGCAAAGATAAAGAAGCGGCAAATGCCATTGTTTATCAACACGAAATGGCCGATGCGCGATCAGTTGAACTGCTTCCTGGAGTAGAAAGTTTGTTTGAACAGCTTTCTATAGGAGCATTAAAAACTGCGATAGTGACTCGAAATTCAAGAGAAGCAACTCGTCGTAAGTTAGAGCAAGTGGGACTACAAGTTGACACGATATTAACCAGAGAGTGTGCCCCTGCAAAGCCTCACCCAGGAGCCTTGCAGCAACTATGTCGTGAGTGGCAACTCAAACCTTCTGAGGCGGTGTATGTGGGTGATTATCTGTACGACCTATTAGCAGCAGAACATGCTAACATGCATTCCTGTTTATATGCTCAAGATCACTTACCTGATTATGCTGAAAGGGCGGGCTTTGTGTGTAATGACTACGCATCTTTTTTCGATTTATTAGCCTCCTATATAGAAAAAAAATAAAGACAAACGCACCTGTTTGCTTAACTTTGCTTATCTTGCGAGATTGATCTGAATCAATCTTGGATAAAGAAGGCGAATAGGTGCGACAAAATGTCACTTCCTCCATAAAACCTCATCGATATACTCACCTCCAATCGAATCATAGATGAGGTTGAATGAGTGTGTTAGTGTGAGAGTAAATCAAACTTTTCGAAATATTTCGCTATCAGGGAAAACTTGTATTGGTAGTAGTCTCTTGGGCGCTAGCCTTTTGTATGCACTTCCCGCTGTTGCAGACATGGAAGCAAAGCCAGCGGTTGAGCAGCTAGATACGATTAGTGTGACAGCAAATAGAAACGAAGAGTTGACCTTGGATGTGCCCGCCAGTATCGCCGTTAAGGATAGAGGCTCTGTTGATCTTGACCAGGCTAACTACCAAAAAGACTTGTTTAATAGCATTGCAGGCGTTCGTATTACACAGACCGGTTCAACCTTGG
>NZ_LWFZ01001056.1:0-649 GCF_001635225.1 Oleiphilus sp. HI0086 | reverse complement strand
TATGGATAACAAAGAGTTAAATGACATGATACCCGCGGTGGTGAATAAAGTTTTTGAACAATACCAGAATGATGCCGAAATTAATTTGACTGAAGCGGACCAGCCAGTGTTAGTTGACCGTGAAGGCATTCCCGATAGCCAGATTCTGAAAACCATCTTGATGGCAGACACACTAGGGCGTTCGCAGCTAATATTTTTAGCCGACAGTATGCTGGATGTCGACAGTTTGAACAGTAAGGTAGGGCGCTCATTCGAAGCGCTGCCACATGAGGATGTACACAGCCTAATCGCCGTGCATAGCATCAAAACGCTTCCGGCTATTCCGGATATCACCGGTTTACCGGCGATTGTCGATGCTCGTGTCATCGAACAGGATACCGTCTATATCGAAACCGATGAAGCAGATAAACTGATCAAGCTGAGTAAAGAGGCCTTTTCAGCCTCAACTAGAAAAGCTAAAGTCGAAAGCTTTGCAGTGCCTCTATCATCGATACCTTACAACATAAATCAACCAGGCAGTGACCTTGAGCAGATCAATCAAGCGATTGAGAAGTTTACCTCCTTACGTATTAAACAGCGCTTGGAAGACACTCTTGAGCTTCCACCTCTGCCTCAGAGTGCACAAGAAATTATTCGCCTTCGCTCCAAC
>NZ_LWFZ01001055.1:0-877 GCF_001635225.1 Oleiphilus sp. HI0086 | reverse complement strand
TCGGCGGCGAGGCGTACCATGAAATGATTGTTCCAGGTTGAATTCAACACTCCCAACCGGAACACTGAAGAATACTCCGCTCGGTGTCGAAACGCGTTGCTGACTAACAGGTTCAATCCATTCCATGGCCTTTTTCTGCATCGACAAAAAGAAACCGCCAGTAGGTAGAAAAGTGCCGTTCTTTTGTTTTTCCCCTACTTCCATGCTTTTAAACTGAGTCATCGGAAAACAGGTCGGAACTCCATGAAGGTTACAGTCAGTCGTGGCAAAATCTATATCACCAATAAACGGGATAGGCCCAAGCGTAAAATTTGAACCACTGGGCAAACCGATATGGGTCGCTCGGACAGGGTCTGGCTGACCACCGCTTTCATAATCTACCTCACCATCCACCACATTCGGTGCGGTAATCGGATGAGCCTGCCCTTCTACCGGTGTAAAAGGCAAGAGAGCCCCCGCTAAGGCAAACCACCAGGGGCGATTAGGGGCATCAATCAATGCGTAAGCATTATCCTTTATTTGAACGGGCAGTTGACCGGTAAAGCTCAAAATATCCCCAGAGAAAATACCACGCGCCTGATGAAAGCCAATACGCATACCCACTAGTTCATCGTCTTCTTTAGCGATTTCGATGTAAGGGTCATAAAACTCAAAAGGAATGATTTCGCCCGCTCTATAGTAGCGTCCATCCATCTTTCTACCACTGGTCTCGGCAATCGCGCCAAAGCTCATATTCTTAACCCAAAGATCTGCGCCCTGCTTTTCCAAGCCTGGTTCTGTTCCATCACACTCAAAACAAGCTTCGCCATTTTCCCAGCGAGGATATTCGCCTAATTTAAGCTCCTCAACGTTCAGCTGCGTCTTGAGTTCCATACCA
>NZ_LWFZ01001054.1:0-940 GCF_001635225.1 Oleiphilus sp. HI0086 | reverse complement strand
ATCTTCACTGATCGCTACTTCTAGTTTAACTTTTGGTAGAAAGTCTACAACGTACTCAGCGCCACGATACAACTCTGTATGACCTTTCTGGCGACCAAATCCTTTAACTTCAGTAACTGTTATACCCTGAACACCGATTTCTGATAGTGCTTCACGTACATCATCAAGTTTAAAAGGTTTGATTATCGCAGTAACAAGCTTCATTCTATTCTCCGTTATCTTAAAAAGACTCGTAATTGTTCTGTTACGAGTAGTTATATCTCACTATAGTTGTTTATTCATTGATGCCAAGCAACTCAACATCAAAAATTAGTACCGAGCCAGCCGGGATGGCGCCAGCAGCTCTATTTCCGTAGCCAAGTTCGCTCGGAATAAATAATCGGGTCTTCTCGCCAACCACCATAAGTTGCAGACCTTCAGTCCAGCCTTTGATAACTTGATTCAAGCCAAAAGAGATAGGTTGTCCGCGAGCTACGGAACTATCAAAGACAGTGCCATCAGTTAAGGTGCCATGATAATGAACTTTAACTTTATCGTTTGCAGTAGGGTGGGCTTCTCCCGTACCGGCTTGAAGTACCTTATATTGAAGACCCGACTCGGTTGTGACAACGCCTTCTTTGGTCATGTTTTGGGCAAGAAACTCACTGCCTAATTGTTGATTCTCAACGGCTAGCTTTTTGTTTTGATTAGTGCGGTGGACGATGAATGCTGCAAGTGCAACAACAAGTATGACAACAATGATTTTTAACACGGGTGATTTGCCTTTTATTAAATCGGTATTGGAATGAAATAGATTCTAAATGATTCCCTGATCAAGTGCACATGCCATTGCGCCACCTAATTCCGAGCAATGGCTCTCAAACTCTTTTTGGTAAGCGCCTTTTAGTAAAAGGGGCTCCTGTACCCATCGCCACTTAAGGCCAGTGGTAATGGTTTCGAG
>NZ_LWFZ01001053.1:0-1047 GCF_001635225.1 Oleiphilus sp. HI0086 | reverse complement strand
TACCGTCACCAAGTATGGCATGTCGATGTTGACTATTGGGATGGCAGCCGAATACAAGCGCTACGGAATTGCAGTGAACTCCCTATGGCCACAAACATTAATCTCTACAGCTGCCATCGAATTTGAAGGTGGCGGAAAGTCGGCTCTTGAAAAAGGTCGTAAGCCCGCCATTATGGCCGATGCTGCCTACGAAATACTCACCACCCAAGATTGTGAGCTCAGTGGTGAAGTAATCATTGATGAAGACATCCTTCGCAAGAGAGGCGTGGATGATTTCGATCACTATCGCTACTCAGATGATCCAGATAAAAAACTGATGAACGATCTATTTGTCGATTAAATAAACAGAGAAACGATGAAAGGACTTGAGGAAGATCAATAAGTTGAGCTTCCTTTCATTTTTATCGATCTAGGGCGTCGCAAATCACAGTGGGAAAGTGGTAACATACATTGTAAGCATTTTCCAACGAGTTCTCTTCAGGCCTTTCATGAATACAATGAAAACCGAAAAAAGCCATGTTTTCAATGATAAGCGAGGCCAGGATCGTAGGCAGGATACTGCTCAAGCTCGAAAATATAAAAATAACCGCCGTAAAGCTGATCGCCGTAATATGGAGTTTAGTGAGCTGCCATGGTGGCTACAACGAAACTACGTTGATGTAAATATCACTCCAGTCCCCTCGAAAGCCAAGAAACTCAATAAAACCAAGCTCAAGTCTAGCCAAAAAGTCGGCTAAGCTTTCAAAAGTAGAGACATTGTAAACCTAATTTTCTTATACTAATTCGAAAATAGCGGAGACTGCTCAAATATTCTGTTACTCAAGCAGCCGTTTTCTATAAGCCTACTTAGATCAATTTCATCAATGCTGCTTTTGAAAAGTCCTGCAATTCATCCAAACGCTGTTCTTTCACTTTCAATACCCACTCAGGGTCTTGAAGTAGCGCACGGCCAACCGCGACCAGCTCAAATTCACCTTGGGCAACTCTGTCAGACAATTCAGCAATTCGGCTAGACGCCACTCCCGCCTTGTCAGACATCCCCAAGCT
>NZ_LWFZ01001052.1:0-478 GCF_001635225.1 Oleiphilus sp. HI0086 | reverse complement strand
GCGGGGTCCCCCTCCTCTTGCGAGGGTCTTAAGGAAACATTAACCGAAGTTTTTCCAATCGGCGCAAAGATTTCGTTCTGTCCTTCCCAAAGACTCAGCGCAATATGTGCCAAAAATGACAGTATAATCGCACCGGCTAAGGCTTTTCTTGGCCGAGAACTTGAACCACTAGCAATGGGTGAATCTATTGACAAGAACTTGTTTTCCATGGGTTGGGACTAAAGAAACGGAAACTGTGTGGAATAATACATTGAAATATAAACTTTTCTCTAAAGTTATCTATACTTTTAACCTGTAAAGAGATTGAAGACCACTTATTTACCAGCAGAAGTAGCGAGAAGAGAAGTTAAACATGGCAAACATATTAGTTGTTGATGACTCTGCATCAATGAGACAAATGATCAAATTCACCCTCGAGATCGCCTGACACAAAGTGACCGAAGCAACTGACGGTTTACAGGGTTTGCACCAAGCAAAA
>NZ_LWFZ01001051.1:0-1316 GCF_001635225.1 Oleiphilus sp. HI0086 | reverse complement strand
GTGTGGAGTCATAATGTCGCGAGCGTAGAGTTTATTTAGCTTTCCTGAAGTGGTGTTGCCAGTGTTCATGCTATGGGGTCATTCCTTTACTTAAATTCTACAGTAGTAACTTAAAAAAAAGACCTCCGAAGAGGTCTTGGTCTTAATCTTCTGGAAGTGTAACGTTTAGTTCCAGAATTGAGCAATCATCGTTTTTATCTAGCTGTACCTGAACTTGTTCTTGATCGACAGGTACATATTTTCTTATCACCTCGAGAATCTCTTGTTGGAGCTGAGGTAAATAATCAGGTTGTTCACGTTTACCTCGTTCATGTGCGACGATGATTTGTAAACGTTCTTTAGCGATTGATGCAGTGTTCTTTTTGCTGCTTTTAAAGTAATCGAAAAAACTCATGCTGTTGTAGACCCCTTAAACATACGTTTAAAGAAGCCCTTTTTCTCTGTTTGCAAGAAGCGATGAGGCAGCTCGTTACCTAGCAGTCTCTCTACAGCATCCGAGTAGGCTTGTCCGGCATTGCTTTCTTGGTCGTGAATAACAGGAACCCCTTGGTTTGAAGAGGATAGTACTGCCTGAGACTCAGGTATAACGCCTAGTAGTTTCACGGCCAGAATATCTTTTACATCTTCTACATTAAGCATTTCGCCTCTATCGACTCGCTCTGGGTTATAGCGAGTTAGTAGCAGGTGCTCTTTGACGGGTTCTAGTCCTTGCTCGGCACGTCGAGATTTACTGTTCAGGATACCAAGGATTCGGTCAGAATCCCTGACTGAAGATACTTCAGGGTTTGTGACGATAATCGCTTCATCGGCAAAATACAGAGCCATCTGTGCGCCGTGTTCAATACCGGCAGGTGAGTCACAGATAATGAAGTCGAAAGTCTTGGCAAGTTCAGATAGAACTTTTTCAACACCATCTTCGGATAGGGCATCTTTATCACGAGTCTGAGACGCTGGCAGGATGTACAGATTTTCAACCTGCTTATCCTTGATAAGTGCTTGTTTAAGTGTCGCTTCGCCATTGATGACATTTACGAAATCGTAAACGACGCGTCGTTCACAGTTCATAATTAAGTCCAGATTTCGTAGACCTACATCAAAATCAATGACTACTGTTTTTTTGCCCTTAAGGGCCAGACCTGTTGATATGGACGCGCTAGTGGTGGTTTTACCTACGCCGCCTTTTCCAGAAGTTATGACAATCGTCTTAGCCAATTTTATATCCCGTCTTACTAATTGTGTGTCGTTAAAAGGTTACGGTACAGCTTTGTTATTTGTATTCGGAAGTCCTTTGTAAGTGCTGTAATCCAGATCCGTTT
>NZ_LWFZ01001050.1:0-20966 GCF_001635225.1 Oleiphilus sp. HI0086 | reverse complement strand
TTTTCTATACTGGAAGGTAGCCGATTTCCTTCTTTCGTTAAGAGATTCCACTATGCACGTGAAGCAATGCGTTTAAAAAACAGGATGCTGACAGAATGAACAAGCAAACTTTTTATAGCTTGCTATCAGGTGTGTGGACTAAGCTATTTGGTGCCGAGCTCAAATATATTGAGCCCCAGCCTCATCAACAAGAAGAGACATTATGCCGACAGATACAAATTACATCATTATTCAGCTGCTAATCGGCACCTTTGCTTGTTTGTGCATTAGCGTCGCTTACATTATGTTTTTGAAGCATAAGCTGACAAAGCTTAAGCCGGGGAAACATCATACTTTTGAATATGCCTACGATGGAAAAACGGTAGGCAAGACTGCGCCTGATTCAGAAGGTGAGGAAGAGTCTGTCGAAGATGGAATGAACAAACTGGATGAATTGTCCGGCCAGCAATTAAGTTTGAGCTCGCAACTTAAAGATATGACATCTGAGAATGACCGGCAAGCCTTTAGTGATTCTGAGCGGCAGCGTTTGCTTGAACATATTGAGGCACTCGAAGCCTCCTTGAAAGAATCAGGAAAGCGGATTACCTCAATGAATGTTCAATATCAGCAAGCTAGCCGAGACATTGAAAAAGAGGCTAATAAAGTTTCAAGCCTAAAGAGGGTTGTTGATGCTGTTGATACAAGCAATGAGAGAGAAGAATCGTTAATCGAAAAAACACAGCAGCTTTCGGAACAACTGGACGAGAAAGTGAAGGAGATTAAGAAATTACGAATTAATTCATCACTTATGACCAAAGAGCTTGATGATCTCAAGGCGGACAACAGTGAAGCCTACCTATTAAAGCAGTCGCTTGAAGAGGCACAGCAAAAACTGAAACGTTCTGAAGCTGAGCGCGAAACCCTCGAAAGCAACTATGTCGACCTCGCAGAAAACAGTCAGTCCCCTAAAGAATTGCAAGACGAGCTGAACCGCTTGAAAAAAGAGTATGAAATGCTTGAGCAGCGTTTCATTAGTTATGGCAACTCGGGTGCTGCCTAGCGTACCCTTTTTCTACTAAGTGAATATCACTTGCGTGCCTTGCTCAGGCTGGTAGTCTAGCGCCTTCAAATTACTTTAAGGAAGATGGCCACATGATGAGCTACCTTCAGTCTATCAATCAAGACCTACAAAATCGCATGCGTGACTGGGCAAACAAACCTCAGTCAGACGCTTCAGGCTTTGTCTCCAAAGTTCAAAGCACCGCAATGACGGCTCTGTTGACCAAGTTTGTTGGTCAGGCGATTCCTTTTGCGACGCGAAATGGTTTTAAAGTACTTGAGGTAAAGCGCGGCTTTTTGAAAGCAGGTATTCCCCTTAAGCCAAACAAGAATCACTTTAATGCCATGTACGCAGGCGCGCTATTTACCGTCGCCGAAATTCCTGGGGGCATTATTTCAATGCTGAGCTTTGATGAGCGTTTTTATCCTGTCTTAGTCGACTTAAAGATGGAATTCATCAAGGTTGCCAAAACTGATGTCACGGTTGAGTTTGGTTTATCTGACCAAGAACTAGCCCGCCTGGAAGAAGAAACCTTGGCAGAAGGCAAGAGTAGCTTTGTCCTGGAAGGTGAGGTTAAAGACGCTGAAGGTACGATAGTGGCGAAAAGCTACGCGAATTATCAGGTAAGAATGCGCTAAGTAATATTTGGGTCAGAGTTCAGTTGGCTTTTTTGACTCTGACCCGAATGGCACTTACTTAAGCTTGATTTCGCCCCGAAACTCATCATTCCCGCGCACAAGGTGAATTGCGCAGCAAGAGAGGGCCGCCTGGGCGGGGCGGGAATCCATTGTTTTTCAGCCGTTTGGCTGACCTAGAGAGTTAAAAAAGACTAGAAATCTTTAGGTTAGCGATAGTCATGGTCCTTCAATTTCATTGAGTTAGCCTCAAAACAATGGATTCCCTTGTTCAAGGGAATGACGCCATTTTCTCCTTAAGTAAGTGCCATTCGACTCTGAACCTCTTTATTTTTACCTCGTTTATTTCTTATATAGCCAGCCTTTTCTTACCAAATGCTTTTCGCCTTCTACGGCGAAGAAAACTACTAAAGCTAGTCCACAGCAGATCAATAACTCCGTCATGGGGAGTGCCTGAGTTTTAAACCATTCGTTACCTAGTGGCGTGTAAATAACAAGTAATTGCAGTGCGAGAGTACTGATCAATGCCGCAATTAAGGCCTTATTGGTAAAGAACCCGATAGAAAACAGAGACAAGGTTTCTGAACGAATTGCCATGACATGCATGAGCTGGGATAAAGTCAGCGTGGTAAATACCATTGATTGCCAGTAGTCGGGGCTGTACTCTAGGGCCCAATATTGGGCGAAGAGAGATAGTGCACCGATTAAAAAACCTATAAATACAATGTGTTGCCACATACCGTGAGAAAAAATACTTTCATTTGGTGGGCGTGGCGCTCTGGCCATGACACCTTTTTCTTTTGGCTCGACAGATAGGGCCAATCCAGGTAAACCATCGGTAACCAAGTTTATCCAAAGAATGTGGATAGGCAGCAGGGGAATAGGCATACCCAAAAAAGGTGCGAGCAGTAATACCCAAATTTCACCTGAGTTACTGGTCATCGTATATTTTATGAATTTTCGAATATTATCGAAGATTCGTCTACCCTGTTCGACTGCTTTGACGATGGTGGCGAAGTTGTCGTCGAGTAGCACCATATCAGAAGCTTCACGAGCTACGTCAGTGCCATTCTTCCCCATAGCGACACCTATGTGGGCATTTTTGAGTGCTGGGGCATCGTTCACTCCGTCTCCAGTCATTGCGCAATATTCGCCATTGCTTTGAATTGCATTTACCAGTCGGACTTTCTGCTCTGGTGAGACTCGCGCATAAACTTGCGTTGACTGAACAGTTTGTTGGAGTTCAATATCATCAATCGATGCCATATCAGCCCCGGTAATGACACTGGGGTGATGTTCACTGCTATTCGCTGACTCGTTAGCTGGAACCAGATCGAGTTGTTTCGCAATTGCCAAAGCTGTTGCAGGATGATCCCCGGTAATCATTATCGGTGTGATACCAGCTGTTTTACATTGTTGAACGGCCTCTTTGGCTTCTTCTCGGGGAGGGTCGATCAATGCGGCTAAGCCTAGGAAAGTCATCTGTGACTCAAGCGTTTCCTGATCGAAAGTGTCGCCGTCATTTAAGTTCTTCATAGCGAAAGCGAGTACTCGGTAGCCTTGTGTCGCAAGGTCTTCTGCAATATCTAGCCAGAGATCACGATCAAACTGCTGCACTTCTGCGGCTTGGGTAAAAGCTTGGCTACAGCAGGAAAGTACTGCTTCAGGTGCCCCTTTCGTATAAGAAATTAAGGGTGTGTGGGGTTCACCCATTAGCTTGTGTACAGTAGTCATACGCTTTCGGTTAGAGTCAAAGGCACACTCGGCAACGCGCGGAAGCGATTTCTCAAGTTCTGTTTTTAGGAAGCCAGCTTGGGCTGCGCAGTTGAACAAGGCTAGCTCTGTCGGTTCGCCACTAGACTGCTCTATCTCGCGACTAACCCTGACATCATTGTTGAGCGAGAGCACATGTGCAAGGTGCGAGCTTTGAGCCAAACTGTTCAGGGCGTAAGGTTTGCTTTCAGGTGTAATTAGCTTGTCTACGTGCATTTTGTTCTGAGTGAGAGTGCCGGTTTTATCAGAGCAGATGTAGCTAACCGAGCCTAAGGTCTCGACAGAAGGTAGGTTACGCATCAAGGCATTAATCTTGATCATTTTTGCTGCCCCTAAGGCTAAGGCAATACTTACAACAGCAGGTAGGGCTTCGGGAATGGCTGCCACAGCTAGGCTAATACCGGTTAGCAGCATTAATAACCAGGGTTCACCCCGAATAAGGCCAAGGACAATCACAACCAGGCATATAAACACAATACTGATAGCGAGACGCTTACTGAATAGGGCTAGCCTATTCTGGAGTGGCGTATGGCTCTGTTTAGCGCTTTTTAGCAATGAGGCTATTTTCCCCAGCTCGGTTTCCATGCCTGTGGCAGTGACAATGCATTGAGCTGAGCCCCTGTTGATCTGAGTGCCTTTGAATAGCATATTGCTGCGCTCAGCGAGCAAGGTATCTTCGTGTTCAAGTGCTTCGACACGTTTATCAACACCAAGAGATTCACCTGTCAGTGATGATTCATCACACTCAATATCCTTGCCCTCGACAAGGCGAACATCGGCAGGCACTACGTTGCCGGCCTCCAGGCTAATAATATCGCCAGGGACGAGTTGCGTGCTGGAAATAGTCTGCCATTTGCTATCGCGTAAAGTCAGCGTCTCGAGTGTCGCCATGGCTCTAAGAGAAGCCATCGCTTTTTCAGCCCGGAATTCTTGAAAAGCGCCCAATATTGCATTGAGGCCAATAATACAAAGGATAATAAGTGTATCCACGGCTTCACCGACTAGACCGGAAATCGCCGCCGCGCAGAGTAGCACCATAATCATTACATCCTGAAACTGAGCCATGATCACCTTCCACCAAGGGCGGGTGTTGGCCTGTTCCAGAATATTTTCTCCCTGTGTAGTTAAACGTTCCTGCGCTTCTTGTTTACTTAGGCCCTTTTCTATTATTGAATTCAGAGCTTCTGCGCATTCTTCAGTATTTAAGGTGTGCCACTTTGTTGACATAGATTCTAATCCTGTGGTCAGATTCTTTCTTCATAAGAATGATCTAATCATAAAATGATTTCTAGTGAATGACGATATTCAGTATTCACCAATCTTGATGCGGGTCACTTAAGAGCTCGAATCTAAAAGCTCTTTTTATAATTCAAGCCAGCCTTCGAGGCTTTGTCGTAAAAAGGGGAAGTGCTTGCGAAAGCGATTAAAGGTTTTGGGGCTTGGTGCCCTGTGTTTGTCGTCTGTGACCTTGCTGAGTGCTTGTTCTTCAGTTAGTTATTATTCACATTTGTTAAATGGCCAAACCTCTCTTTTGTGGAATCGAGAGCCTGTTGAGACACTGCTAGCGGATGATGAAACCTCTGAGGAGCTTCGAAAGCGTCTGATTTTATCTCAAGCGCTTAGAGATTTTGCCAGCAAGGAACTCAATCTACCAGTCGATGACGCATATACCAGTTATACAGACTTAGGCCGACGCTATGCGGTTTGGAATGTCTATGCTGCGTCTGAACTGTCTTTGGATGCTTATACTTGGTGCTACCCAATACTTGGGTGTTTGGCCTATAGAGGCTATTACGATCAATCTATGGCCAAAGCTGAAGCCTTGAGACTTGAAAAACAAGGCTTTGAAACTCGAGTGGGGGGCGTGCGGGCTTATTCTACCTTAGGTTTTTTTGACGACCCATTGTTAAGTAGTTTCATATTTACGGATGAAGTATATCTGGTCGAGTTGTTGATACATGAGATTTCTCATCGCAAGCTCTATATAAAAAATGATACTAAATTTAACGAAAACTTCGCTACGGCTGTTGGTACGATTGGCGCTGAGCTTTGGTATAAGAACCAAAGTCAAACACATAAATATCAAGAATATCAGCAAGCAAAAGCAGAGCAAAAGAAGTTAATGAGCTTTGTTTTGAGCTACAAAGATAAACTTCATGATGTCTACCAGGACGACTCATGGAGCGTAGAAAAAAAACGTAAAGAGAAAGATAAGCTGCTGAAGGAAATGAAACTCTCCTTTCAATCTCTAAAGCAGAAGCATGCTTGGGATAGTCGCTATGACCGCTGGGTGAATGAACTTAACAATGCCGGTTTTTCAACCTTATCGAACTATCAGGACTTGGTGCCAGGTTTTATCGCTTTATACCACAGGCTTGGTGAGGATTGGGATGCTTTTTATCAGGAGGTTGAGCGCTTGTCTGAACTTGATAAGTCACAGCGGCATGCGCATTTGAAGTCCTTAAGTGAAGCGATTGGAGAGCATCAATAAATGACACAGAATATTGTTTTGGCACTGGTGATAATTATCTCTCTCTGGGCGCATGTCTGGCTGTATTTATGGATGAAATTCAAAATGGACGAAGGTGTTATTACTCGCTGTCTAAAAGATGCCTCGGTAGACATGCAGAGTGACAGTATTGCTAAGCAAGTCGAGATGAGCGTCGAGCGAGTTGAGAAAGTTTGCCTCCGCAGCAAAGAGATTCAGGTAGGTGAGGGGCACGAGAAAATTATCTCACTATCAGTCACTGGAATTTAAGCAATAATTCCGTTTCGACTTAAGTGTTCGTCCAGGGTAGTGTGGTGAGGGATAGCCTTGCCTGATACCCAGTTAGCTGCTGCTTGCTCTCCAGTTAATGCTAAGACCTTTTGCTCTTTATCCCACTCGTCATTTGAAGCGCTCTTTAGATAAGCGAGTACGTCGTTGTTAGGGGTCTTCAAGCAAGACTTGATTACCAGTCCAGTAATTTCTTCGTATGTGCCTGGGCCACATTGGCCTGTGTTCGTTATAGCGCGGGTTGCCCCTATAAGGTAGAAAGCGCAGGCTTTTCTCAACCAAGCATACTTTTCGCCATGTATATCTCCATAGCGCTTTTTTAGGGGTAGAAGCTGCATACCTGCAAAAACTTGTGCTTCTTTGAGGATAGCCATTTTGTCCTCATATTTCACACTGGCTGAAGCATTTCCTACTAAAGGTTTACGCTCGTCAGTTTGTGTCATTTTTTTAGTATGGTTGAGAGGAGGGTAATCACGATAGAGTGAGCGAATTCTTACGAAGGTGATGATGAAAAGCAAAAAAACAAAGACTTCTGCCAAGTGGATAAGTGCGCTCATGAGTTTCTTCCTTGTAACTATAGATAAGCACTGGGCTCTATCATTCTGAAGACAGTCGGTTCTCGTTTGCATCATACAGACGCACGTAGTGTTAGAAAACAACTCTTTATTCTATAGAGACTGCGCTATCGAATACATAAAACCCTTATATATTTTTGAGAAGTGTGAGGTATTGCTTTTCTAGAGTGTAAAAAATTGCAATAAGTTCACGGTTTCCAGTATTCAAAATGTTTGTCATGGAATGAAAAGTGTATAATCTTCATTCTTAAATTTAATATATTTTTCATGTGCTTACGTGTCAGGTCAGCTTCGTAAAGCCTTTCCGCAACGCAGGGTTTACTGTATAGATGACGTATTATGAAGAAACAAGACATCAGTAGTAACAATAGATCGGGTGAGAGCCAGGTATCAGTGAAGCCAGAACCGGTGGATGAAAGCTGGGCGCTAGCTTTGCTTAATGAAGCACTCATCGAAGAGGCCGCAGAAACTACGATTGAAAGAGCTAAAACTACTGTTGGGAAAGCGGAACAAAACTGTGAGCTTTCAGATGACAGTGTTACCGAAAGTCTTAACGATAATGCTGAAGTGTTCTCGAAAGCGGTAGGCAGCAATGAATTGCCTGAACATTCGTCTTCAGAATCTCTGCAATTAATGTACAGACAACACAGCCTGTCTGCGGACTACGCTCATAGCAATGAGGTGCATAGAAGTGCTTCATTGTCTGCAATTCAAATGCAGCAGATTGTTTTTAATGAAGTTAAAAAATTTAATGCAGAATCAGAAAAGCTGGCAAACCGAAGTGGCAGAAATTGGCTGGCTCGCTTGATTGCAAAGTTTACCGGCAGGTCATGATTAGCTAATTACCTAGCTCGGTAAGGTCAACATAGAAAAGTCTTAAGTGTTAATTCTCTTCCAAGAAAGCCTGGATTCGTTTCTTACAATGCTTTGATAAACTTCCCGACAGATAAAGGGTAGGGTGTTCAGCGCTTTCTTCAAGAATTGAGTCAAGCAATTCGCTTTCATCATCATCTGATAAATTCACAATCCACATATTGATGCGGGTGTCGTCCTGAAGCTGTGCTTCGTTCATGCTGGAGTCAAAACAATGAATTTCTGCATCACAATATAGAGCGAGCTCTTTAGATAAGCTTTTAACATAGAGCTCTAATGATGCGTATACGCCGACGACTCTCTCGGTGCATTCTTCAACAAGTGGTGTAGGAATTGGTGCGTGCATTAATTCTTCGCTTAGCGCTTCTTCTTGGACGATCTCAGTTCTCTCTGTTTCCTCGCTTGCTGGTTCAAGGGCTTTCTCTGGTTCTAGAGTCCGAAGCTCTTCAAGTAATAGTTCAGCTTCGGCGCATATATCATCGAGAATCGAACCGTCCTCTAATAAAGGAGGCTTGCTTTCCTCAATGGAAGATAGCATTACATCTTCATTTTTTGCTTCTTCCGAAATATATACGCCAAAAGGGTTCAAAAGATCAGGTTTGGCGTGATTGTCGTCTTGAGATTGATGCGCTTCAGAGCCTAGAATTGGAATATGCAGGGCATCTTACTCACCAGTTGACCAGATATCTTCCGCATGAGCTGATGAGCCCGTTGGAATATTGACTTTCTTAAGGTCAGACTTGCTCTTAATGCTTTTACTGCCGAACATGTGAATATTCATGATAATGCCTGCAAACTTTAAAGTTAAACTATATTGGTTAATAGATGTTCATAACTAAAGCCTAGTCATTATTACGCAAAAGTAAGCTAAGGTTCTGCAAACAAATGTGAAATCTGGTTTTATGATGGAAGTAATGTGTCACATATTTGGATTATCTCGTGTTTTTGTATTGTGACTAGGTTCAAAATTCGAATAAACTGCGCTTCAGGCAGTATTGGAACTGCCGATAAAAGGGAATTGACAAGTTCATGCAGGGAATAGGGAGGTTCGCCGCAGTGTTTAAACGCCTAAAATTACATAAGAAACCAAAGCCAGATTTACGCTTTATTGACCCTGAAATATACCGGGCTCAGAGGCAAGCTCCCAAACGAAGCACTTCAATACCTTTCACTAGAAAAGGATATGACATAAAGCCGAACAATTTGTATTCGGATGTGTATTCAGGTTTATCGCAGTCAAGCGTCAAAACACACTCTACTAAAACATCTTTTTATCGGACTCGTGCAGGGAAACCTCTATCGGAACCTGAATCGTCGGATAGGCCTGTATACGTAAGTACTGAAAAGGATGAGGCTTTCTATCTGGAAGGTGTGAAAGCTTTGCCTCAAATGCTGGTAGAGGAAAGTCAAAAGCAGGAGCTCAAAGAGCATCCTCATATCGACTTATTTGATATGTTTGTTGCGCAGTCTGATAACGCGAGAGTAATCGTGGGTAATCAGCTCAGTATAGAAGACCGGTATCTTGGGCCAAACTATCTGTGTGAGCGTAGTCTAGGAATATTTTCTGACTCAAAAATGTATTCAGCTTTAATTAGAAAGGAGCTGAGTTCATACCGGGTAGATGTCCGCCACTTTAATCACCCTACTACCTTTGTTGAAAGTCGATATGAGTTCTATGACCGAATTTCTGCATGGATTCTGTTTTTGTCAGATGATTGTGATGAAGGCTTTATTGATCGTTTTCTGGACCGTTACTGTGATAAGCCAACTTTATTCCTGTGCCCCAAAATGAGCAGAAAGAATGCGACTGAGCGTGTGAAGGAATTTATTAATCAATATGGGCTTGAGGAAGAAGTCGATCTCTGCGACTCAGAGATTGAGTTAGTTTAGTGGTTTGTTCGAAAGTTATTTAAAACAAACTCTTCTATTGCTTCTTTAAGGTATAATGCTGCGAATTACTTTTTGGAGCCCAACCACCTCATGACTGAAGAAATTAACTACCAGAATAACCCTTTGCATGGCCTGGGTTTAAAGACGCTTGTGACAGAAATCGTTGATTTCTATGGCTTTCAAATCCTGCACGCATATTTGAATCTGAATTGCTTCAAGACAAATCCAAGTATCGAGTCCAGCGTTAAGTTTTTAAAGAAAACGGATTGGGCTCGTGAAAGAGTTGAAGCATTTTACCTTTACCAGTTTAAAAGTCTCCCTAAGGCTTCCCCTGAGCAGTTCGAATTGCCTCCTCGCGACCGTATTATTCCTGACGGACAAACTCCTGGTGAACCGGCAGAACTAAGCCTTGAAGATGCTGAGGAACTTAGGGAAAAACGAGAGCGAAAAGCTGCAGAAAGGCGAGGTAGTGGTGATAGCTTTTCGAGAAACAGGAAGTTTACCGCTTCGCCCTACACTAAATCTGGATCTGAAAAGACAAGAGATAAGCCTAATAGCGACAACGAAGAATCAGGCGCTAAGAAGCCGAGTAAGCCTTCTTCAGGTGCTGCTGACCCATGGGCTAAGTGGAAGGAATAAGACTCGCGTCACATAATTGCTCCGTATGCTAAATGCGTGAATGATATACTCTCTTCTGAAAAGGATGACTCTTAAAACTCAATTAGTAAAACTTTAGTCTAAGGAAGACGGTTTTTTCTATCAAAAACAGTTTGCTGTTCTGCGTTCTCCCTTGTTCAAGCCTGCCACATAACAAGCTGAATTTTCCTCCACCTGTGGCACGAAAGTTCACTTGCCAGACGTGGTGGATTTTAATAATACGAAAATAAGAATATGAAGATCTTAATGTCTCAAAAGAACAAGCAAACTAAAGTGCCGAACACTTTCTTTATCTTCGTTATATTGGCTGCTCTGCTGAGCCAGTCGGGTTTGGTGATGTCGATGACTATTGGCTCGCTAAGCTATGACGCAGATGTTAATGCTAGCATTATTTCTGATAGCCGAAACAACCGGGATTGGCTACGCTGGGATGAACTGACTGGTAATACTTTGGAAGAAACGCGTGCGTTGACTCAAGGTGCTTACCAAGGTTGGTCTATTGCCAATTCGCTTGATGCCCAGCTGTTTATCGAAGCACTATTGCCTGCTTATAGGGCGACCACTTGTACTGCCTACTCGAGTGAAGGGTGTTGGACAGATAGAGATGTAACGCGAGACTATCACGAGTTAGTTGGCGATACCTTTACAACTGGAAGTGGTACTGACCTAGTCTTTTTTGAGTCTCATAAACCTGATTGGGCTGGATACATTATGACTCGCCAAGATAGGGCCTTAAAGACAGTCGAGAAGAAATCTGAGTTCGATCGTATCGATAACGCTAATCGTTTTGTAGATTCATACGAAGGTACAGGGTGGTTGTTATATAGAGACTGGCCAGTTGATTCAATAGAAGTGAATGAGCCTTCATCACTGTTTTTTAGTTTGTTCCCCTTACTAGGTTTATACAGGTTCGGACGTAAGCACTAGCGATTATAACGAATTGGGATCAGTGTAAAATGTTTTATACACTGATCCCAATGCCTTAAATAAAGCGAGCCCTAAAGTTTCGACCTTTTAGTTTTCCTTTTGAAATTTTCTCAAGCGCTTTGCGACTAACTTTGTGTTCAACCGCAACATAGGCTGAGAAGTCAAAGATATTAATCTTGCCTATCGATGTTGCTTCTATCGTCTTGTCGCCTGTCAGTGCGCCCAATATGTCGCCAGGTCTGACTTTCTGTTTCTTTCCACCGTCAATTTGAATTGTTTTCATTGGTGGGTAAAAAGGCTTTTTGGCAAGGACGTCTGCTGAAGGAAGTGCTTCTGCCACTATTTCTTTGTTCAGGTACTGTTCTAATCTATCTATGCGATAGCGTTCTTTTTCTGCGTAGAGTGTAAATGCCAAACCCTTACTACCTGCACGGCCTGTTCTGCCAACGCGATGAACATGGACTTCGGAGTCGCGTGCTATGTGAAAGTTTATGACAGCATCTAGATCTTTAATATCGAGACCGCGGGCCGCGACATCCGTTGCGACCAGAATTGAGGCGCTTTGATTAGAGAATCTAACAAGAGTTTGGTCTCGATCGCGCTGTTCCATATCACCATGTATCGCAATGGCGCTGAAGTTTCTATCATGTAAGGCATCTGCCAGGTCTTGGGTTTCTCGTTTGGTATTGCAGAAAATCACCGTTGATGGTGGTTGATACTGCATGAGAATACGATGAACTGCATCAATTCGCTCATCTTGATCTGGGAGTTCATAGAAGTGTTGCTCAATACTGCTGTCACTATGTGTTGACTCAACCTTTACCATGACCGGATCGGTGAGATATTGCGCTGCGATCGATTGAATCTGTTTTGGATAGGTTGCGCTTAACAGCAGAGTTTGGCGCTCTTCTGGTATATCTTCAATGATAGTATCCAAGGCCTCCTGAAAGCCCATGTCTAGCATTCTATCAGCTTCGTCCAATACCAGCGTGTCAACATTGTTGAGCTTCAGGTTACCTTTTCTAACGTGTTCTTCAACCCGGCCAGGAGTACCGACGATGATATGTGCGCCGTGCTCTAAAGAACCAACTTGAGGGCCAAAAGGCATGCCGCCACATAAGGTGAGAACTTTTATATTGTGAATAGCGCGGGCAAGTTTGCGAATTTCTTTGGCGACTTGATCGGCCAGCTCACGAGTAGGGCAGAGCACCAAAGATTGAATTCTGAAACGTTTTACGTCTAGCTTATTGAGTAGCCCAAGCCCAAATGCGGCAGTCTTTCCTGAGCCCGTTTGACCTTGCGCGATGACATCTTTTCCCTCAATAATCAGGGGCAGGCTCTGCATTTGAATCGGTGTCATGGCTTGATAGCCTAATGAATCCAGATTGTCTAAAAGTTCTTTTTTTAGGGCTTGGGAAGAAAAAGCAGAGTCGCTCAAAATAATTGTCCTGATGTTGGAAAGCAGCAAGGCCCCTGTTTATCGAATACGGGCCTTAATAAGTGGCACATTCTAGTACTTGTCAGCGAAGTGTTCCATCTCTAGCTGAATTCTAACTAAGGAGGTTTCCCTATCATCTCATGAGACAACCTCATAACAAGGTTTGTATTCCTTATCACCCAGCTTCATTCGGCGCTGGTCGACGAACGTGCGCAAGAGCTTATCCAATGGCTCTATAATTTCCAAATCTCCAGTGATCTTGAATGAACCATGCTCTGCAATTGCTTTCAAACCTTGCTCCTTGACATTACCGGCAACAATTCCTGAAAAAGCTTTGCGTAAGTTTGCGGCAAGAATGTGAGGCTCCTGATTTTTGGACAGGTCTAGGTTTGCCATGTTGGGATGAGTGGGCTCGAAAGTTTTTTGAAACTGATGGTCGATATGAAGTTGCCAGTTGAAAAAATAAGCATCTTTTCGGGAGCGGCGATGTTTAAAGACCTTATGACAGGTTTGCACCATATGCTGAGCGACAGCACCGGGATTGTCAGTAATAATTTGATATTTCTCTTGTGCTTCTTCGCCAAGAGTTTGGCCAATAAAATCGTCAATCATCTTGAAATAGGCTTCGCTTTCTTTTCCGGCGGCAAAGACTAAAGGGAAGGGGGTCTTAGCGTTTTTGGGGTGAAGTAGAATGCCCAAAATATAGAGAATTTCCTCTGCCGTACCAACACCGCCAGGAAATACGATAACCCCGTGACCACAGCGCACAAAGGCTTCCAGGCGTTTTTCGATGTCTGGGAGTATAACTAGTTCATTGACGATAGGGTTTGGAGACTCGGCTGCGATAATTCCTGGCTCTGTAATGCCTATATAGCGCCGCTCTTCAAAATGCTGTTTGGCGTGGCCTATTGTGGCACCTTTCATGGGCCCCTTCATTGCGCCGGGGCCACAGCCGGTAATAATGTTTGCTTCGCGAAGGCCTAGTTGGTAGCCCACCTCTTTGGTAAATTCATATTCGCATCGATTGATAGAGTGGCCACCCCAGCAGACTATAAGCGGTGCTTGGGCGCCTTTGCGCAGCAAGTTGGCATTTCTAAGAATATGAAAGACTGCATCAGTGATGCCCTTGGAGTGTTCAAAGTCAAAATGCTGAGGGTCAAGCAGTTGGTTTTGAACGTAGAGCACATCTCTTAATACTGAAAAAAGTTGTTCCCGAATACCGCGAATCATCTTGCCATCAACAAAGGCTGAGCCAGGCGCATTTTCAATCAGCAGCTTGATACCACGAGACTGGCGTATAAATTTGATACGGAAATCTTTATAGCGCTCGATGATTTCATTGGTATCATCGACGGTGCTGCCGGTATTTAAGACCGCTAAAGCACAGCGCTTAAACAATTCATAGACCTTGGTTCGCGACAGCTCGACTAATTGTTTTACTTCATAGGCAGAAAGGATTTCAAGGGAGCCTTCAGGGGAGACTGTGGTATAGGGCATTGTCTCACAAGGTAAAATTTTGATACTGGGGTTGTCGCTTATCGTGTGAGAGTTTTCTCTTGGCGTATTTTTATCAGTATCCCTCATAGATTACCTTTATATTTATCGAGTTTATATATTCATACTATGTATATAACTAAGCATAGTTTAGTGAGTAAAATATAGTAGGTGAATGTGACTCATTTACGACTAGTGGCTAGCTCTCTTGTAATGGTGGCGCTAACAATAACATTTGTGATTTAAGGTTGGGGGAAGGAGTGATATATAATTTAAGAGGTAAAAGCTAAGGATTGACTGTGCCGGAAAATAAAAAAGCTAGGTCCAAAGACCTAGCTTTCATTCAGGCCGAAACTAAAACTTAAGCTTTAGTGTTACGACGGCTGAAGCCAAGACCTAATAAGCCAAGACCCAGGATTGCAAGAGAGCTAGGCTCAACAACGTCAACTGTATCAACAGTATTTACAGTAATACCTCTGATGTAGTAGTCATCATTTGTGCCAGTTACACCAAACTCGTATAAGCTACTATTGTAATTATATGAAGAGAAGTTGTACAAATTTGAGCTTGGGATATCAGCGCCAGCTATGAGCGTACCATTCACAGACCAACTAAAGTCATCGTTGCCGCCAACGTGACCGAACAAAACAGAAACAAGGTCTACACTCTCATCGAACAAGAATGATATTGTTTCGTCAGGACCAAAGCCGTCGACTTGATTGCTCGTATCAAAAAAAGAGCTTTTCACGCCTAAGCCATGTCTGGTGTCGACAGAAACGCCTGGCTGACCAGTCACTGTCAAGCCAAGGCCATATTGTGAGAAGTTCAGAGGGTCGCCATAGACAGTTGGGCCGCCTGTAAAGTCGTAGTTAATGATTGCTGCAGAAGCAGTGCTAGTTGCCAGCACCAAAGCTGTAGTACCAAGTAGTTTTTTAATCATGATTCCATCCATTTGGTTAAATTTTCATGTGGAATGAATCTATAAGCAATATCCAGACCTATATATATACTTGACTTATTGGTCAGTAGGTTAATTAAAGTTCATAAAAGTGTCATGTATTTTTAGTGTAAAGTTTTTCGACGTTTTTGTATCAAAATGTTAACGGCTTCCGTAGTTTTACGCCTTAGTGCTACTGAGCTGAAGAGAAAAGCCTAGATTGATTCTAGTTCTTTGTGATTAGTCACTCACACCTTCATCGGCAAAGCCGCTTTCATCATAAGAATAGAGCTTGATTTGTGCATCATTCAAATGTGCTAAACAGGTACCGAGCTCTCTCTTTGTGCGCTGTTTTAGCTGGATAAGCTGGGTTAGTAAGCTCTGGAAGGAGTCGAAATATTCTTCTGTGACGGTCATGACGCCGGCAGATAGGGACACAAAGTCGAATAAGCGCACATGACCATTTCGGTCGGTGCTTTCGATACCACCTTGTTTGATGTCGTTATCCGAATAGAATTTAAGTACTTTGTGGTTGAACTCAGTGAAAACGGAGCGGAGTAATTCTTGCCACTCATCCTGAGGCATAATCAGTACAAAATCATCCCCACCGATATGCCCGGCAAAGCTAGCGCCTTGTTTAAGTTGCTTTCTTAGAATCTCGGCAAACATGATCAGTACTTCATCACCCCGGTTGTGGCTGTAATGATTGTTAAAGGGTTTAAAATTGGCCAAGTCGAGAAGTGCGACTGAGAAAGGTGTATCTTTGTCCAGAAGCTCCATGACGCAATTTCCGAGAGGGGTGTTTCCTGGGAGCATTGTCAGAATATTTTCCTGGTGATCTGGTTTGACACGCAACTGTGTGACCTTGCGTAATAAGTCGATAACCGTTCCGATTCCAAGAAAATGCTGCTCGTTGGAGATAATAAAGTCATGCTCTGCATCTAATTGTGCGCGAGATGTGACAAGGCGGCTGACTTGCTCTATGCGCTGATGAGCGTCAACATGCAGGAAGTCTAAGCTCATTTCGCTTGAGATACACTTGGCTTGAACGACTTCTCGTCTCTGTCTTTTGGAATATTTGTTCATGAAGGGAGTGCGAAAGATAATGCCTTGTACTTTCTCATTCTCTACTACGGCAATGGAGCTCATGTGAACATTAGCTTCAAGTAGCTCAAAGACGGTTTGGATTGTGGTACCTACTTCGACATGAGCAGTTGAAACAACCAAGTCGCAGGCCAAACTTTTTTGATTGGTTTCTGCGAACAGTTTTTTGTCGAGTAAGTCATCGAGCTTGGGGGCGACCGGTGCTAACTCAGGCCTTTGAATCAAGTAGCCTTGAACATTATGAACTCCGAGCTCATATAGCTTCTTAAGTTCTTTTTCTGTTTCGACCCCTTCAGCAATTAACACAGAACCAATCGAGCGGGCGACAGCTACCACTTCTTTGACCGTTTTTTGTTTGCTGGCACTACCATTTACGTTTTGAATGAAGCTGCGATCCAGTTTGATGTAATCTGGTTTTATTTCAGACCAGAGTTTATGTAACGACGCGCTTTCACCAACATTGTCTATTCCACTCAAATGGTCAACTGCGACCTCAAAGCCTTGCTCATGAAAAAAATGAACAGCTTCGATAAGCTCATTAATGTTATTGCTGGCATTCTTTTCATCAATTTCCAACACCATACGTGTTGATGGAACTCTATTGTCAGCAATGAGTTTTCCAACCTGATCCTTTAAACGACTACTGGCGATGAGCATTTCGTTGGATAGGTTGATGAATAACTTGTTCTCCAGTTGAAGCTGGTCAAAGCTCTCGGCCGCTGTGTGTAGGCACATCAAGTCAAAAGGTTTTAAAATACCCGCTTCGGCAGCCGTATCAAACATTGCTGGCGTTTCTAAACCATTATCAGTCTCTGGCCCTCGTGAAAAGGCCTCCCAGCCGATGAGTTCACGCCGCTCGACATTAATGATCGGTTGGAACCAGCTGGTGATGTTATGGTGCTTCAGGATGTCTTTTACAACGAATTTTTTTTGCATGAGCTCAGGGGATATCATAGTTGTTCTTTATTAACTATTAATACTAGCAAACAATCTCTATTAGTCTTTTAATCTTTGCAGCTTATTGTAACGAGCTTTATTGAGTGTCAGTAAGAGTCGGTTTATAGAGTGACTACGTCATTTGACGTAGTCGAATTCGTCAATCAGCCAATACCCCCGAAGCAGTATATTTTTCATAATCGTTCATGAAGAGGCTATAACTCCAAATTTATAACAAGTGCCTCATTATCCAAGAGTCTTATTTTGAGGAAGGTAGAATCATGACAATGAAAAAAATGCTTAAAGGTTTAGTTCTTAGCGCAAGTGCTTCAGCATTTGCAATGAGCGCAATGGCTGCTGACACGATTAAAGTCGGTGTACTTCACTCTCTATCAGGCACTATGGCGATCAGTGAAACAACACTGAAAGACACGGTTCTAATGATGATCGAAGAGCAGAACAAAGAAGGTGGTTTGCTAGGTAAGAAGCTAGAGCCTGTTGTGGTTGACCCCGCATCGAACTGGCCATTATTTGCAGAGAAAACACGTGAACTGCTTACTAAAGACGAGGTTGACGTAATTTTCGGTTGCTGGACGTCATCTTCACGTAAAGCGGTTCTTCCTGTCATTGAAGAGTTGAACGGTTTGTTGTTCTACCCTGTTCAGTACGAAGGTGAAGAGTCGTCTAAAAATGTTTTCTACACAGGTGCTGCGCCAAACCAGCAAGCGGTTCCAGCCGTTGACTACTTGATGAATGACCTTGAGGTTGAGCGTTGGGTACTTGCAGGTACTGATTACGTTTACCCACGTACAACGAACAAGATTCTTGAGGCATACCTTAAGGCTAAAGGCGTTGCAGAAAAAGATATCATGATCAACTACACGCCTTTCGGTCACTCTGATTGGCAGTCAATTGTTTCAGACATCAAGAAGTTCGGTAGCGCAGGTAAGAAGACAGCGGTTGTTTCAACAATTAATGGTGATGCAAACGTTCCTTTCTATAAAGAGCTAGGTAACCAGGGTATTTCTGCTGAAGATATTCCAGTGGTTGCATTCTCTGTTGGTGAAGAAGAACTGTCTGGTCTAGACACTAAGCCACTTGTTGGTCACTTGGCAGCTTGGAACTACTTCCAAAGCGTTGAAAGTGATGTAAACGAAGAGTTTATTGCAAACTGGAAGTCTTACATCAAAGACGACAAGCGTGTGACTAACGACCCAATGGAAGCGACCTACATTGGTTTCGAAATGTGGGCGAAAGCAGTTGAGAAAGCGGGTACTACTGACGTAGACGCAGTTGAGCAAGCTATCTTGGGTGTATCGGTACCTAACCTGACTGGCGGTACTGCTGTTATGAATACTAACCACCATTTGAGTAAGCCAGTTTTAATTGGCGAGATTCAAGAAGATGGTCAATTTGAAGTGGTTTGGGAAACTAACGGTGAAGTAATTGGTGATGCTTGGTCTAACTACCTACCAGGTTCTAAAGACCTAATTGCTGACTGGACTGACCCGGTTAAGTGCGGCAACTTTAATACTAAAACAGCTAAGTGTTCTGGTCAGAACTTCTAAGACCTGAGCTTTAGCTAGCCGGAAACATTTATTCGGCAACTTAAAAGGGGAGCACTGTCCGGTGCTCCTCATTTCTAAACCTACAACCCCGTAATTTCCCTATGATGTTTGGCTTCAGATCATATCTGAACAGACACAACAGGGAAGTTGCGTGTTAAATGAACCTAAAATGGAGTACAGCGGTGAGAATCCTGCCCTTTATTCTCGCGATAATGTTTAGCTTGGTGTTCAACCAAAGCTATGCGGCATCGAACGCCGAGAACAGTCCAAGCACTGTTGCGACAGCAATAGATAGCGAAACCCAAGCGCTCTTAAGCAAACTGACGAAAGCCAAGCTTAAGAAGATTATTCCGATCTTGAAAGACTTGGAAGCACACGCAGGGGAAACCTTGCTCCCCATGTTTCAGGTGATGCTAAAGGGGCAGCTTCATTATCTTAAGAAAGACCGTAACTCACTTATGTCGGTGAAAAAAGTTGATGGCGAAAAAGTCTTTCACGAAGTTTTCACCGGTGCTGAGTTAGAGCCATTGAAAAAGAAACTCTACAAGAAAGTTCGTGTGAATAACAAAGTGCGCTCTTATCTCCGTGGGGCAATTGCACGTATTCAGCTAAGTGCAAAGGACCCAGAGTTGCGTCTTTCAGCGCTCACTTCTTTACTATCAAGTTTGGATGAAAGCCTGATTGAAGCCATTCAAGCAGTGAAAGTGTCTGAGCAAGATGAAGAAGTATTGGAAATGATGGGGGTTGCACTTGCTATTTATGCCTTAGAAAACAGCAAAGTTCGCGAAGAACGACTGGCGTCAATTGAAACCCTGGCAGGTCGTTTGGAAAATGAGATTAAGAATCTGCTCGCCAAAATTGTTGAAAATGATAGTGATGAAGTCGTTGTGGCAGCGGCACAAAAGGCGTTAACACTGATTGAAGATCGAGTCGCTAACTTTCAGTTTGTCGATAAGCTCTTTTTCGGATTGAGCTTAGGTTCTGTCCTTTTGCTTGCTGCAATTGGCCTGGCAATTACCTTTGGCGTTATGGGCGTTATTAATATGGCGCATGGTGAGATGATCATGCTGGGCGCTTATACCACCTATGTGGTTCAGCTTCTGATGCCTAATGCTATCGACTATTCGATTTGGGTCGCTATTCCAGCTGCTTTCTTAGTCTCGGGTTTTGTCGGCATCTGCATTGAACGAGGTGTTATTCGTCACCTTCATGGTCGCCCGCTTGAGACGCTACTGGCGACTTTTGGTATCAGTCTTATCTTGCAGCAATTGGTTCGTACCGTATTTTCTCCACTTAACCGTCAAGTTGAAACACCTAGCTGGATGAGTGGCTCTTTAGATATCAATCCGGTTCTATCGCTTACGATGAACCGTCTTTACATTCTTGCCTTTGCCTTGTTGGTGTTTGGTCTATTGTTGCTCATTTTGAATAAGACCTCATTGGGGTTGAATGTTCGTGCGGTTGCTCAGAACCGTGATATGGCGAAAGCCATGGGTATTCGCACAGACTGGGTCGATGCGATGACCTTCGGACTAGGCTCGGGTATCGCCGGTATGGCGGGTGTGGCACTAAGCCAGCTAACGAACGTTGGACCAAATCTTGGTCAAGCTTACATTATCGACTCCTTTATGGTGGTGGTCTTTGGCGGGGTTGGAAACCTATGGGGAACCTTGGTAGCAGGCTTCAGCTTGGGTATCGCTAATAAATTCTTAGAGCCTGTTACTGGCGCGGTACTGGCAAGTATCCTGGTATTGGTATTCATCATCTTGTTTATTCAGAAAAAACCGAAAGGACTGTTTCCACAGAAGGGGAGAGCGGCAGAATGAGTATTTTAAGTACGCTGTTTGATCGCGGATTAATGGGCCGAGAAGGTCAGCCGGGGAGTCGAACCTTTCCATTTGTAATTCTTTTACTCGCCATCACTTTCCTTGCCTCTATCGGTAACTTGGTGATGCCTGAAGGTTCAGTGTTTTATGTCAGCACCTATACCATAACTTTGCTGGGTAAGTACTTGTGCTACGCCATGCTGGCTTTGGCAGTTGATATTATCTGGGGCTATTGCGGTATTTTGAGCTTGGGTCATGGTGCATTTTTCGCGCTTGGTGGCTACGGCATGGGCATGTATTTAATGCGTCAGATTGGTGACCGTGGTGTCTATGGTCACCCTGAGCTACCTGACTTTATGGTCTTTCTGAATTGGCAAGAGCTACCTTGGTTCTGGCAGGGTATGGATCAATTCTGGTTTGCGATGATCATGGTGGCATTGGTGCCTGGCTTGCTAGCTTTCGTGTTCGGTTGGTTGGCATTCAGGTCTCGAGTCACGGGTGTATATCTATCGATCATG
>NZ_LWFZ01001049.1:0-1332 GCF_001635225.1 Oleiphilus sp. HI0086 | reverse complement strand
TGGCTGCAATCGTTGGTGCAGCCGGGCTAGAGGCGAACCTTGCTGCTAGTTATGTCTGGCCAGCTCTTTACGGAAGAGGTGAGTCGTTCAGGTGCAACGCTATTGCCTATCGATAGCGAGCACAACGCGATATTTCAATGTCTTCCTGGTTCCTATCAGTGTGGCCAGTCTTTAGAACGAGAAGTGCAGCGTGTATTGCTCACTGCCTCAGGTGGGCCTTTCAGGGGGTGGTCTCGTGATCGCCTTAGTACGGTGACGCCAGAACAGGCCTGCGCACACCCAAACTGGCAGATGGGAAGTAAAATCTCAGTAGATTCTGCCACGCTTATGAATAAGGGTTTGGAGCTAATCGAAGCGTGTTGGTTGTTCGATATCAGTCCGAAAGATATCGAGGTTCATGTTCATCCTGAGAGTATTGTTCATTCCATGGTTGAATACTTGGATGGCTCGGTCATAGCGCAAATGGGAAGCCCCGATATGCGTACACCAATTGCCTATGGCTTGGCGTGGCCCGAAAGAATTGCCTCAGGTGCCATTTCATTAGACTTATTTGAAGTTGCTCAACTAAACTTTGAAAAGCCTGATCTTGAAAACTTTCCCTGCCTTAAGTTGGCTCAAGAGGCTTTTGATGTTGGTGGTACTGCGTGTACGGTCTTAAATGCTGCGAATGAAGTTGCTGTCGCGTCCTTTCTAAAAGGTAATGTCTCCTTTACTGCTATCCCTGATATTATTGCGTCAACATTAGAAGATGCCTCAATCGCTCCAATAACATCAGTTAATCAGATATTGTCTGTTGATGAAGAGGCTAGAGTTATAGCTCAACAGCAAATAATGAAGAAGAAACGGCCTTAATGAAGATGAGCCAGTATATTTAATGACACTGATTCAGACCATACTCTCGCTAATTATTACGCTTGGTATTCTAGTTACGATCCATGAATATGGACATTACTGGGTTGCCAAGCGTTGTGGTGTCAAGGTCCTACGATTTTCAGTAGGCTTTGGGCGCCCGATTTTTATGTGGAAAAACAAGGATGGAACCGAGTTTGCCATTGCTAGTATTCCTTTAGGTGGCTTCGTCAAGATGCTTGACGAACGCGAAGCCCCTGTAGAAACCGCTTTGCTTCCTTATGCTTTTAATCGCAAGCCTGTCTCGCAGCGTATTGCGATAGTGTCAGCAGGCCCTATCGCGAACTTTCTATTTGCTATTGCAGCTTACTGGCTGATGTTCATTATTGGCTTCAGTGCCTTGACTCCAACAATAGGTGAAATTGATCAGGAGTCCGTTGCAGCAAGGGCTGGTTTGTATCCTGGTCTTGAAATAACTCAGGT
>NZ_LWFZ01001048.1:0-886 GCF_001635225.1 Oleiphilus sp. HI0086 | reverse complement strand
TTCTCTGCTGCCATAGAAGCTTTTTCAGAAATATGAGGACCTAAAAGAACCTTATAGATACGTTGTTCATTCATCCCAACATCTCCTCAATCTTTTTAAGAGCAGAAACTGTGACAACCACCTTATCGAAACCAACAAGGCTTACAGGGTCAACACTTTCCGCATCACGCACATCCACTTTAGGGATATTGCGAGACGCCAAATATAAGTTTTGATCAATTTCTTCAGAGATGATCAAAGTACTATCTAGCAAACCCTGCTCTTTCAACTTAGCAGTCAGCTCTTTTGTCTTTGGCTCAGCAACAGTTAGCTCTTCAACAACCAACAAACGCTCCTGACGAACCAACTCTGACAAAATAACCTGCATCGCTGCACGATACATTTTACGGTTTACTTTTTGAGAGTGATCTTGCGGCTTCGCAGCAAATGTAACACCACCTGAACGCCAGATTGGGCTACGAATAGTACCTGCACGTGCACGACCAGAACCCTTCTGCTTCCATGGCTTCTTACCACCACCACTTACTTCAGAACGAGTTTTCTGAGCTCGAGAACCCTGGCGGGCAGCTGCCATATATGCAGTGACAACCTGATGAACCAAAGACTCATTAAATTCACGAGAAAACGTAGCTTCAGATACAGCCACTGAATTTCCAGAACCAGTAATTGTTAATTCCATGACGCCCCCTATGCCTTCTGTGCTGGCTTGACAATGATGTCCGCGCCAGTAGCACCAGGAACAGAACCTTTAATCAATAAAAGGTTACGTTCTGCGTCTACACGAACGACTTCTAAGCTCTGAACAGTAACTTGTTCAGCACCCATGTGACCTGACATCTTCTTGCCTTTAAAAACACGACCTGGCGTCTGACACTGACCAATTGAA
>NZ_LWFZ01001047.1:0-749 GCF_001635225.1 Oleiphilus sp. HI0086 | reverse complement strand
GAAGGCACTTACTCGTGTCCATGTTTGTTCGCAAATCGACTTCGAAAGGGCTTTGTTTTGCAGTTGGTGTGCGTTATTGATTGGCCGGTCAGCTGGCCTCACAGAAGCTAACCAAAGATTGCTGTTCGTCGCTGGTTTACTGCAAGATATTGGTAAACACGCACCCGATACCGAGACGATTGAGTTT
The DNA here is from genome assembly GCF_001635225.1 of Oleiphilus sp. HI0086. Lineage (NCBI taxonomy): Bacteria > Pseudomonadati > Pseudomonadota > Gammaproteobacteria > Oceanospirillales > Oleiphilaceae > Oleiphilus > Oleiphilus sp. HI0086. The sequence goes on along the minus strand of NZ_LWFZ01001047.1, from coordinate 562 downwards.
CCCACAAAGGTTAATGGCCCTTTCTTTTCTCCAGCTAGCTCGCTTGACGGCAGAGATATTCACCCTCTGATTAGTTCACGTTTAGTTGAAAAGTACCTACCTGAGCTAGAAGGGCTTGCGGAGCTGGTTCTACACCACCACGCACGAAATGACGGAACTGGCTTTCCAAATCTCATTGGTGAGCCTCAACTTGGTCTAGACGCCCAGATTTTAGTGATCGCCAATGAGTTAAGTGACCGCCTTGATCAGCTAGGTGGTCACAATCAGATATCTCATACCTTATCAAACCTTAGGCTCAATTCTTTTTTGTATTTTGAAAGGGCGCATCAGCATTGGATCACCTTAGTTGAAGCGCACCTGTCTAGCCCGATCGAGTCACCAAAGAACTCAAATCTGTTTCTTGATATTGAAAGCAAGATTAAAGAGCTCGAGAAAATGCTGTCGTGCTTACTCGTCGTCAGTGCTGAGCTACTTCCGTATGATTTTGACCTGAGTGTCCATGGTTTGCGTTCAATGATTCATCGTCTCGTTAGGCTTTCAACCGATACCGGAGTGTTTGATC
>NZ_LWFZ01001046.1:0-897 GCF_001635225.1 Oleiphilus sp. HI0086 | reverse complement strand
ATACGAGAATCAAGGGCTCGGTAGCCAACTAATTGAAGAAGCTTTACAAGTCGCGAAAACTAAACACCTTGATTGTCTTACTACAGCATTTGGACTGACAACCGAGTTGCTTTCTTTCTGGTCAAAGAATCAGTTTTCGCTTCTCAAACTTGGTCTTCAACGTGATAATGCTAGTGGCTGTTATGCCGCGATTATGCAAAGGCCGATATCTTTGTCTGCACAGGAAAATTTGGCTCTATTAGAAAGTATCTATGCCAGAAATTTGCTCAGTGGTATCAGTAGACAATATCAACACCACACTAGCGATACGCTGTATGATGCGCTAACAGAAGCGAAAATTCCAGCAGTAGAGCTAAGGCTAGACAGCAGGCAGCTTGCTCAACTTCAACGCTTTGCTAGCCATAAGTTGGCCATCGAAGAATGTATGAGCGAGTTGATCAGTTTGACCTTATCTTGCTTCAAACAAAAAAATAAAAAAAGTTCAATCAAGCGCCCGCTACAAGTACTGATTCGACGGGTTTTACAAGCTCGTTCAATTTCTGATTGTGTGGAGGAGTTTAATTTTAGTGGGAAAAAAGACCTGGATAAGCATCTTAGAGAGGCCGTTCAAGTACTTTTAGAGCAGCTAAGCAGCCCTAAAATACTTTGAAATCAGGAAGGCTCAGCGCTTAAATACTAAAGCTCGAACCACAACCACAGGTTGTTTCTGCATTCGGATTGGTCACAGAAAACTGAGCACCTTTTAGGCCTTCAGTATAATCAACTGTCGCTCCGACGAGGTATTGATAACTCATGGCGTCGACAACCAGGTCTACACCCTGCTTGCTAACAACCGTATCATCTTCTGAAAGGTCTTCATCAAAAGTGAAGCCATATTGAAAACCCGAGCAACCACCG
>NZ_LWFZ01001045.1:0-1325 GCF_001635225.1 Oleiphilus sp. HI0086 | reverse complement strand
AGAAGCCTAAACTTGTCCAATGCAGTGGCAATCATAAGTTATGAGGCTTGGCGTCAGTGCGGATTTAAAAATGCTCAGCTAGTGGGCGAGTTTTCTCCTTCATAAGTGCTTTTTATCTGCTTTATTTTTTCTTTTCGTAAACGGTCTAGCTGCTCGCCAATTTCTTTCCCTTTGTAGCCCTCGGCAACGATCTCTTTTGTGGTGATTAAGCTGAGAGTGTGTAATATCCGGCTAAAAAGATCTGCTTGTTGGTATTGCGCCTTTTCAAACCCGGTCCTACCTCGTGAGTCTGCCTTGCTGCACAGTAATATTTCTGCAAAGCGCTCAGGGCGTCTAAAGGCGTCGCACTGCTTTAAAACTTTCAGAATGGTTTCACTTCTTAACTCAAAAGCTTTATGGATGTGCGTGTGATATTCACTGCATAAACATGCCAGGTCTCGGTATTCATTCGGTACTCGATTTCGTTCACAGAGCTTCTTTATCGGCTCTAAACCTAGGCGCTCATGGCCATGATGGCTTGGCCATTTTTCAGGGGCGGTACAAGCTTTTCCCAAGTCGTGTGTAAGAGCAGCAAAGCGAACTTGTTTTGATTGGCTTAGTTGACTAGCTTGCTCCAAGGACATGAGAGCGTGGATGCCACAGTCGATTTCTGGGTGGTACTTTTCTGGCTGAGGAATGCCAAATAGCGCATCGATTTCCGGGAATACGACTTTCAGGCAGCCAACTTTTCTAAGTGCTTCAAAATAAATCCAAGGGGACTTTTCACTTAGTGCTCGTTCAGTTTCTTGCCAGATACGCTCAGGGACTAAATGATTTGCCTCACCTTTCAGAACCATTTTGCTCATGAAATCGAGTGTTTCGTCAGCTATTTTAAAGCCGAGGTGATAAAAGCGAGCAGCGAAACGAGCCACGCGTAGAATTCTTAGTGGGTCTTCTGTGAAGGCTGGCGAGACGTGCCTGAGTAGTCTGTTCTTCAGATCGTCTTGACCGCCATACGGATCAATCAGCTCACCGTCTGCGCTCATTGCCATCGCATTAATGCTTAGGTCTCTTCTGATAAGGTCTTGTTCTAAAGTGATTGATTTTGACGTGTCAAAGCTGAAGCCTTGGTAGCCCTGACCGTTTTTACGCTCTGTCCGCGCAAGAGCGTACTCTTCTCTAGTTTTGGGGTGGAGAAATACAGGGAAGTCTTGGCCGACCTGGGTAAAGCCTTGTTTAAGCATCTCGTCTGGGTTGCTACCTACTACGACCCAGTCTTTATCCTTGCTGTTAATTTCGAGCAAAGAGTCACGTACAGCACCACCCACAAGGTAGGTTTTCATCAC
>NZ_LWFZ01001044.1:0-1029 GCF_001635225.1 Oleiphilus sp. HI0086 | reverse complement strand
TTGTTTAATTTCCGCAATTTCATCCAAGGATAGTTCCCGCGAAAGAATGACGCGTGTCAGGCCCTGTTGTTGCCAGAATTTCACTGTTGCCCAATTTACCGCGTTTGCTTGAACTGAAAGGTGAACAGGCACATCAGGCCATTTTTCTCGCACCATCATGATAATGCCGGGGTCAGACATAATCAGCGCATCTGGCTTCATAGCAATGACTTGCTCCATGTCGCGAAGGTAACTTTTTACCTTGTCATTGTGCGGGCTAATGTTCGATGCGATATAGAACTGTTTGCCAAGCTTGTGTGCGCGAGCAACGCCCTTAGCAAGGTTTTCAATATGGTTAAATTCGTTTTCTCTGACGCGCAAACTGTACCGTGGTTGGCCAGCATAAACTGCATCTGCGCCATAGGCGAAGGCGTACTCCATATTCTGGAGCGAGCCTGCGGGAGATAATAATTCAGGTTTTTTCATGTGTTCCGATTCGAAATTAAGGCTATTCTTTCTGCGAAATGGCGGATCCTACCTGTAATTGCTCGAACCAGTCCAGGAATTTCCCAACATTTTCACCTTTGAATATTCGGCCGTGCTGGGGAAGAAGCATGTCGATCTCTAATTTTCTGACGCGGTTGATCCAGTCATTTTTGGCTGCATTGGAAGGCATCCAGCGTTGATGGAACATTTTCATTTTCGGGATATGTGCATCAAAATCATCGACGAACATTGGGCTGTCGATAGGCTCAAGAGCCGCACCAACATCGCCAGTGAACAGGATCTTCGCGACAGGGTCATATACATGGTAGTTGCCCGAAGAGTGAAGGTAGTGTGCGGGAATCAGTTGTAAAGACAGGCCCGCCAGATCCAATGTTCGGCCTTCATCCTGTATCGCCTCGTAAGAAATATTGTTCATGCCGAAATGTCGTGTATGAAGCCTTCCCAAAGCCAAGGGCCATGAAGTTTCGCATCTGGGATAACCTGATCCCAAAGACCCAAAGACGAAATGATGTCTGGGTCCTGGTGAGAAGCAAACAAGTGAGT
>NZ_LWFZ01001043.1:0-706 GCF_001635225.1 Oleiphilus sp. HI0086 | reverse complement strand
ATATAAGACAAAGGGTTTCCCCGATAATTTGGATTGTTTCGTAAGCCGTATAGCTTCATCGTGGCATAGGTATGTCGCAAACTATGCAAAGTGATACCTTTGCGACCCACTATGCTCTGAAGCTCTTTGTTTAGGATCGTGCCCTTAATTGAGTAGGGCTGACCAAAGCGATTTAGAAATAACGGCGCTTGCTCATCAATTCCGTTCTCGACTAAAAGACCGTGCCGATCATGCAGTTTGTATTGCCACAGTCGTTCATACAAAGCGATAGGGATGTGAATGGACCGAGCCTTACTGCCTTTGGTTTTCATGTCCAATGGATTTAGATCAACGACGACAATCGAGCTACCGCGCTTCATTGCAGGGTCTTGGATAAATTTCTCAGGAAACGTTAGCAGCTCTTCTTTACGCATACCTGTTTGCAGAGCCATGCGATAAACAAGGTGTTGAGACATGAAGCTCTCACGCTTTAACAGCGCTTTGATTTCTTGCTTGGAGAGTACCTTTAGGCGACTCTTTTTTTCTTTCAGCATCACGTTTGGCGAACTTGTTATGCCACCACTTGTATCTGTGTGAGCAAGAAACCCTTTTGGCTTAGATATGATGATAGTTTCAATGTCGTAGGGAACAGAATCAATCCATTCTCTGCGTCTTGCGTACTCATAGAACTTGATGATAGTGCGTAACCTGCCATTGACCGTATTGG
>NZ_LWFZ01001042.1:0-679 GCF_001635225.1 Oleiphilus sp. HI0086 | reverse complement strand
AACTCTTGGACAGTATGAACAATAAGCAGGTTAAGTATGCAACTACTTATATGCAGGGAAGCCTTCGTTCCAAATAAAACCACCCTGTTTCTTCGCCATTATTAGTAGGGTTGTAACCTACTGGGTATATCATGTATTTCGCATTAGCAGCATTAACTTTTGGCTTAGTGGCAGGGCTGAAACCGGGGCCTTTAGGTGTGTTTGTGATTCATCAAACCATGTCAAAAGGTAATTACAATGGGTTTATGGCTAGCCTTGCACCTATTGTAACCGATGGGCCAATTATACTTCTGGCATTGCTGTTAACGTTGCAGCTTAATGATATAGGCTTGTTTATCTCTGCGATTTCTGTCTTTGGCTCTATGTACCTAGCTCTTATTGCATACAAAATACTTAAAACTCCAAACAACATCGACCCTAGTGTCGGGGGTAGCAAAAGCTCAAGCTTAGCTACGGCAGTAAAAATTAACTTCCTAAATCCAGCACCGTATATATTTTGGCTAACTATTGGCAGTAGCTATATTTTCATGGGCTCTAATATAGAGGCTGTTGTATTTATTGTTTGTACATTATTTAGTCTGTGTATTACGAAATTTTCTGTGGCTCTCTTTATTAAAGCCTTAGGAGAGCGGTTCAACCCGAGAGTTTACGCTGTCGTGCTTAAGTCGCTTTCTGTACC
>NZ_LWFZ01001041.1:0-747 GCF_001635225.1 Oleiphilus sp. HI0086 | reverse complement strand
GACGCGTGATGTAATGAGCTGGCTTAAGTGTGAGTACCTACAGCAACACTTGGGTGAGGAGTTTGAGGGTATTATCTCTGCCGTGACGGGCTTTGGCTTCTTTGTAGAGCTAGCTGATTTATATGCTGAAGGTCTAGTTCATGTCTCGACTTTAGACAGTGATTATTATCAATTTGATGCAGCGAAGCATCGCCTGATCGGTGAACGCTCAGGTAAGCGCTTTGGTCTGGGTGATAGGGTGCTTGTTCAGGTCTCAAACATCAATCTGGAAGAGCGCAAGGTTGACCTGGTTCTAGTGAGCTCAAGTTCCAAGTCACGTGACAAATTGCGCCCTAAGAAAGGTAAGCCCAAAAGCGGTAGCAAGCGCGACAGTCAGGACAAGCGGAAGGCAGGTGAGCGGCGTAAAGAAGCGGATAGACGTCAGGGAAGTGATAAACCTAAGGTTAAATCCCGAAATGGCGCAAGAAAGAAAACCGAGCGTCCGGTAAAAGCCAAGTCAAGAAAGCCGAAGTCTTCTTCAGAGTTGAAGACAGAAGAGCCTCAAGAGCTTAAATCTAGCCAGCCTTTAAAGCGCAAGCCAAGCAAGCTAGAAGCTTTAAAAAGCAAGCAAGTAAAAAAGCCCTTAAAGAAAATTAACAAGGTAAAATCAGACGCTAATTCAGAGCCGGTGACGCCAGCAATTAGAAAGCGCAAAGTTAAAACAAAAGGTTAAGAGTTAATGAATCAAGAAACCGTATTTGGTTTGCA
>NZ_LWFZ01001040.1:0-38896 GCF_001635225.1 Oleiphilus sp. HI0086 | reverse complement strand
TCGACTCACCCGTGATGTCACCACCCCCGCGTATCCAAGGTAGGCCATTTCCTGCAATCTTTGAGGCCAGAATAATGTCACCTCGTTTACTCGAATTAGCTGCCAGCCAGTTACCTATCATCTTTTCTGTTTTGCCATAGGTATCGGCTGAAGGTGGCACTGCATACATCTCTGCTGTATCAATGAAGTTCACGCCTTGCGCCAAGGCGAAGTCGATTTGCTCACTGGCATCGCGCTGAGTATTTTGTGTGCCCCAGGTCATCGAGCCCAGGCATACTCGTGAAACATTAATGCCGCTGCTACCAAGTTTTGAATAGTTCATTGATCAAGCCTCTATTTAGTTTCGCTTATAGTAATAGATCTCCTTAGGTGCGGACAGTGTTTTTTCCAGGGGCTTTACCGCATTACTAGAACAGCTCGACCCCACAGCCACCTAAGCCACAGTAGCCGTCGGGATTCTTATCAAGGTATTGCTGGTGATATTCTTCAGCATAGTAAAACTCAGAGGCTTGTTTAATCTCGGTAGTGATTTCGCTAAACCCCCGCGCTGTTAGCGCTACTTGGTATTGTTGTAGGCTTTCATTAGCAAGTTTGCTTTGTTCGTCATTGAAGGTGTAAATGCCTGAACGGTATTGTGTTCCCTGGTCGTTACCTTGGCGCATGCCTTGTGTTGGGTTATGCGCCTCCCAAAATGTTTTTAGTAAGTCTGAGTATGATACTTGGGACGGATCATAAGCGACTAATACCACTTCATTATGGCCTGTCGATCCTGAGCAAACTTCTTGGTAGCTTGGGTTGGGCGTAAAGCCCGCGCTATAGCCTACCGCCGTAGAATAAACTCCTGCCAGTGACCAAAACTTTCGTTCGGCGCCCCAAAAACAGCCCATGCCAAACATTGCTTGTTTAATTCCAGAAGGAAAGGGGGGCAGCATTGAATTGCCAGTGACGGTATGGGTGGCGCTAATGCTAATTGCCTGATCGCGCCCTGGTAAGGCGTTTTCGGGTTTGATCATTTTGGCTTTTTCGGGCTTAAAAAACATAGGGATCTCGTCGCTTGGTGTGAGAAATTTTAAACTGCAGGCTTAGGGTGTCGCTAGTAATTGCTTCGCTTGGCGCACTCTCAACATGACATCATTATGATCCTCTTTCCTGATATGAGCTTGCACTAGCCTGGTTTTGACGATGACCGTTACCTTCTCTGCATCTTCCACAGTTCGGTTATGTGCTTTAAGCACTTTTGCAATCTCCTCAGCACTGGCTCCCTGGTTTTTCTTTAATAGCTGAATAATATCCTTTGCACACTGCTCTGCAGCCGGGTCGGGTTTGCTCATGCTTTTAAAAATTAATACGGCGATTACGATGATAAGAATAATAGGGATATAGGTATTCATTGCTGAGAATCCAGTTGTTTAGTCGGGCTTAGCCAATTGTACCTTATGATTCATTCTTGATGGTTGTTTTTTGAGCTTTGTTGACTACATTTAGAAGGCTTATCTGTTTATAAAACTATCAAAAATGAGAGGATGATATGAGCGAGGAAAGCGTCGATTTTGGCCCGTTGGAAGCGATGATTGGTACCTGGGAAGGTGATAAAGGTTTGGATGTCGCGCCTTTGCCAGGAAGTCAAAAAGAAGATAGCCCTTACTTTGAACGTATTGTTGTCGAACGAGTAGGGGATGTTGAAAATGCCAAGCAGCAGACGCTGGCGATTGTTCGCTACCATCAGGTTGTACGGCGTCAAAGCAATGGCGAGATCTTCCATGATGAGCTTGGCTATTGGATGTGGGACGCTGAACAGAAAATTGTTATGCACTCGCTACAAATCCCTAGAGCGGTTGGCCTTCTTGCTGGCGGATCCTATGACTCGAATGCAGGTACACCGGGAAAAATTAAGCTATTCGTACAAGCCAAAGATGGCGATGCTGACTGGGGAATTGTTCAGTCACCGTTTATGCAAAAAAACGCTCGCACGATCGCCTTTCGTCATGAAGTCACCATTGAAGGTGATACCTTAAGCTACTCCGAAACCACAGTGCTGGATATCTACGGCAAGACCTTTGATCACACTGATGCAAATGTTTTGACAAGAAAGACAGGTGCCGAGATAAAGCAGGATAACACTGTAGCCCAGGTTGTTGAGCTTGCTCCTAGCGGCTCTCAAACCTCAGATAACAGTCCGAATATAGCGGGTCGAAAGCCAATCAAAGCCGAATTAAAGTCGGGTGAAAGCTATGCTTGGTGCTCTTGTGGCTTGAGTAAGAATCAGCCATTCTGTGATGGTAGTCACCGCTCCACCTCATTTAAACCCAAGGTATTTAAGGTCGATGAAGATCAGGATGCCTGGTTGTGTATGTGTAAACATAGCAAGAACCCGCCTTATTGTGATGGTAGCCATAAGAACTTACCGAAACCTGGGGCAATTGCTGCGGAAGCCTCCTCTATACCAACGGGTACTGAAGAAGTCGCCGAAGAGCCAAGCTTGGCAGAGGTTAAAGCTTTGGCACAAGACGGTTTAGAGAAAACCGGTGGCCATGGTGAAATGGTAGCGATGGGAGTACCCCGTACGCAACTTCCAGAATGGGATGATATTCAAATCATGACCGCCCAGATGGCAACGAAGCCTTTGTTGGAAGATGAAAAAGTAGGGACGGAGTTGATCATCGGACCGAAAGCCAAAAAGCCTTTGGTATTAGATATCCCACTATTTGTTTCAGATATGAGCTTCGGTGCACTTTCAGAAGAAGCAAAGATCGCACTAGCAAGAGGGGCGGAATTAGCAGGGACGGGTATTTGTTCCGGGGAGGGCGGTATGCTGCCTGAGGAACAGGCCGAGAATAGCCGCTATTTCTATGAATTAGCGTCAGCGCAATTCGGCTTCTCTGAAGATGTTCTACAACAAGTTCAGGCCTTCCACTTTAAGGGTGGGCAAGGCGCGAAAACGGGTACCGGAGGTCATCTTCCAGGAGCCAAAGTGCGTGGAAAGGTTGCTGAGGTAAGAGGTTTGGCTGAAGGTGTGGATGCTATATCGCCTTCTTGTTTTCCTGAGATGAATGGCCCTAAAGATTTTAAACACTTCGCTGATCGCATTCGTGAGGTGTCGGGTGGTATCCCCATTGGCATGAAGTTATCTGCTAATCATATCGAGAGAGACATTGAGTTTGCCTTGCAAGCCAGTGCAGACTATCTGATTCTCGATGGCCGTGGTGGTGGTACTGGTGCAGCACCGAGTTTGTTTAGAGATCATATTTCTGTGCCTACTTTGCCAGCCTTGGCACGCGCTAGGCGCTACCTGGATGACCGTAAACGTCATGATGTCACGCTAATAATTACTGGTGGTTTGCGAGTGCCCTCAGACTTTATCAAAGCAATGTGCCTAGGGGCCGATGGCATTGCGATCTCAAACTCTGCTTTGCAATCTATTGGCTGCGTTGCTGCCAGGATGTGCAATACCAACCTTTGTCCGGCAGGCATTGCGACACAAAAACCTGAACTCAGAGCTAAGCTGGATATTGACACCTCTGCACAGCAGCTTGAACGCTTCTTTAAATCCTCGACACACTTGATGCAAGTGATGGCGAGAGCGTGTGGCCATGACCATTTGAGTAAGTTTACTCTGCAAGATATTGCGACTTGGAAAAAGGAGATTGCCGAATTAACGGGTATACCGTTTAGTGGCATGTAGAGATACCTTTTCCCAACAGTTGAATTAGTAACATGTCACCTTTTTGAGGTGGCTTGTCTTTGACATGTTAGTTTCCAAGAATCTGTGTCAGTGTGGGCTTTAGTTGAAGCTAGTTTTGATCGATAATGCTACAGCCAAGTAAAAACACCTGATAAGTTATCTTTAGCCTCACCCGCGAGTACGGTGCTTTTTAAGTTCTCCGCAGCACTTTCCGGGGTATCTAGGGATAGAGCATACTTGATGCCTTCATCTCCAGCCGGGTCGTGCAGACCGTCGGAGCACAGCATTAGTCTATCGCCCACAGCCAAGTCTAGAAAACCGATATCCAGATCAATGTTCTCATCAACACCTACCGCTCGAGTAATTGCATTGTTTTGAATGTTTTCTGTCGGTAGACCTGATTCTTTATATAAGTTATAGATTGAGTGGTCTGAAGACAATTGAGTTAGTTCACCGCGTCTCCATAAGTAAAGCCTGCTATCCCCAGCCCATAAGAAGGTAGATTTGTTATTCTCAAGCGCCAGAAGTACAACCGTGCTGCCACACGTTAGTTGATTATCCTTTGCATAGCTAAATATCTCGGTGTTTACATTTTGTATAGTTTGTTTAATTGCATCTACTTTGGAGAAAAGGTTTACTGGTAGTTCCTTTTCAGATAGTTGCCTTACAATCTCCTGGCTAGCTTTATCGCCATCAACATGACCGCCCATACCGTCAGCGACAAGCCATAATGAATCAGAATCTTTTACCAGGATTTCATCCTGGTTTTGAGTTCGTTTATTACCTACATCACTGAAACCAAATGATTGAATGTTGAAGGGGATAGTTTGTCCTTTGTTATTATCAGTCATAGTCGAGATATTCAGTTCGCTAGTAACATCTGAACGTTGAAAGTTTGAAAGAATGTCCAGGCCAGAAACCGCATCATCCGATTCTAGCTCGGTTGGCGGAGTGATGATGGCGTTCGGACTTTCATGGTCAGCTGCTATGGTTGTTGGGTAGAAGGTAGTGCACGGCTTCATTTTTGTTATTAACGCATTATCCCTTGCGTAGAAGCCTATTTAAGCATGCTGTAGGACTAATATCTATAGCCTATAATTTAAATTTACTAGGCTATTTAGGTGTGATTCGAATTCGTCGGCTCTGGCTAAGTATAATCGAACGACCCTTAATCGGAATCAAAAAATAGTCACCTGACTTCTTTCTGATTCCGGTTTTTGAACCTACACTGATTAACAGCGTCTAAGGACTTCTATAGCGACTGGAGAGTGTTAGTGAGCCGTGTTAACCCACTTGTTTTTGCAATGATTAGTTTACTTGTTTTCTGTTCGACACCCTTAGCTGCTTTTGAGGTTTTAGTGCTTGATCAGAACGGTAAACCGGTTAAAGACGCTTATGTAGCGATACCCGAAGGAAATATTGAGCAAGCAGAGGAAACGCCGGCCATTATGGATCAGCTTGATATTGCCTTTGTACCTCATGTATTGGCGATAGACCAAGGGCAAGCGGTTGTCTTTCCCAATAGTGATAATATCCGTCACCATGTCTATTCCTTTTCCCAACCCAAAAAGTTTGAAATTAAATTATATCAAGGAGTTCCCGAACAGCCGATTACCTTTAATCAGCCGGGTTTAGTGGCACTAGGTTGCAATATTCATGACTCAATGTTGGGCTATATCTATGTGTCACCATGGCCTAATTATGGTGTGAGCGATGAAAGCGGCAAACTTACCTTTTCTCAGACAGCTGAAGAACTGCTCATTTGGCATCCTCGCTTAGAGGGGAAAGCCGGTTTAGTTAGAAAAGCTATCGATAGTAAGCATGAAACAGTCACGATTACCTTGAAGCTCAAAAAGGAAAAGACGCGACGTCAGTTCAGAGCGTATAGAAGGGATCGCGATGGTTATTGACTTGAGCTTGCGAAAAAAAATCCTACTATCCTTTTTAAGTTTAATTATTGTCTCGTCGATTATGACGATTTCGGCAGTGTTATTAGCGACTAACAATAGTGTCGCTGAGCAGGCGAGAGAGAAGCTCGTCGTAGGTCAAAAGGTTTTTGAACAGTTACTGGCGCTGCGAGGTAACCAGTTGTTCGAGTCTGCTGAGGTACTGACCTCAGACTTTGGTTTTAAAGCCGCTGTGCTGGATCAGGACCGTTCAACTATTGGCTCAGTGCTCGACAATCATGGGGCTAGAATAGGCGCTGACTTGATGATGATCGCCTCACTCGAAGGTGACTTGATTGCCAGCACAGGTAAAAGCCAGAACTTCCCCTTTAAGCACTTGTTGTCAGAAGCAGAGGAAAATGGCGGTCTGATGCAAACCGTTGTATTAGATGGCTTACCCTACCAAATTCTGATGTTGCCGGTACTTGCGCCGGTTACGTCTGCCTGGACAGCCGTAGGTTTCCAAATTGACGATAAGCTTGCTCGGCAGTTAAAAGAGCTGACAACGCTGGAGGTGAGCTTTTCGGGTTGGGATAGCAATGAGCGCCGCTTTGAGTTGTCGACTCTGGATGAGCAGACTAACGCAGCAATGAGGGTCTATGAAACTCAGGGTGACTGGTTGCACATGACATACCAGGGAGAGTCTTTTTTAGCGCTGGTGACTTCATTGGTGAAGGCTGATAATTATCAAGTGAATGCGGTATTGAGTACCTCCTTGTCTTTGGCTATTGCCAAATTTTCACCACTAAAAATCCATATACTCATTATTGCATCCGTTGCATTGCTACTATCGGCTTTTATTGCCTTTATTATTGCCCGAAATATTACACGACCGGTTAATACGCTGGTGAGTGCGGCAGAACGAATTAGCCAGGGTGATTATAAGGGAGAAATTGATTTTGATCTTTTTAAGAAGAACGAGATAGGTAAACTAGCTAACAGCTTAAGTCATATGCAGCGGGGCATCGCTGATCGAGAAGACAAAATTCTCTATCAAGTCTTTCACGACACTTTGACGAGTTTGGCTAATCGCGCTTCGATACAAGAGAAGATTGAAACCCTGCTTGAGCAAAGCGATGGTGATTCAGACATATTTGCACTGATGCAGGTGAATGTTCGTCACTTCAAACAAGTGAATACGACCTTTGGTTATCATATCGGCGACCAGCTTCTAATTAGTATTGCCAAGCGCCTTTCTTCGCTGATGGGTGAGGATGATAGTGCTGCAAGGCTGGGGGCGGATGAGTTCTTGTTATTGCTCAAGGCAGATACAGAACCAGAAGTATCTGCACGAGCGAATCGAATTTTAGAAGCGATTATTGAGCCCTATCAAATAAACGAGCTTAAGCTCCCCATTGCATTTACCTCGGGTGTGGTTTTATATCCACAGCATGGTCAACGAACTGATGAATTAATGAGGCGTGTGGACATAGCGCTCAATGAAGCGAATGAGCAGAAGCTTGCTTTGTTGCTTTATCAGCCAGGTAGTGATGAAAAGCATCTTAAGCAAACGCGCCTGGTCAACGATTTGAAAGAGGCGATCGATCAAGATTCCTTATGCATGTTCTATCAGCCAAAGCTGGAGCTTAAGCAAGGCAAAGTCACCCAGGTTGAGGCATTGATTCGTTGGATTCATCCCGAGTTGGGCTTTATCTCACCTGAAGAGTTCATTGGTCTTGCTGAACAGTCTGGCTTGATGCCACCGCTAACGCGTTGGGTGATTGCTAGTGTATTGCGTGAAGCCGCTGCTTGGAGAACTCAAGGGATAGACCTAAAAATGGCGGTCAATCTCTCGGCTTATGATCTGGCCAACGATGACCTACCCGATTATGTGGCGCAAGAGCTTGAGAAAAACGGCCTCTCTACTTCTTCGCTAATTCTTGAAGTCACCGAAAGTGCGATGATTGATAACCCGGTTCAAGCCCTAAAAGTGCTTAATCAATTAAGAGACCAAGGGATTATCTTGGCGATTGATGATTATGGCACAGGCTATTCATCTTTGAGCCAACTTAAAGATTTACCCGTAGACGAGCTAAAGATCGATATGGCCTTTGTTTTGAAACTGGATGAAAGTAAATATGACCAGGCTATTGTCCAGTCAACGATAGACATGGCTCATCAGCTCGGTTTAACTGTCGTTGCTGAAGGGGTTGAAAACAGAGCGTCTTGGGCCTTACTCGAAACATGGGGATGCGATAAGTTACAAGGTTACTATATCTCTCGCCCACAAAACTCGGCAGACTTTGTTACCTGGTTTAAAGGCTATGATGTAAACAGTGAGTACTAGCATTATTTTTTCGATGAACAAGGCTAAACAAAGCATTCAGAATAAAACACTCTTCAGTTATCTGTGCCGCCTTGCTTCTAGTCGCTTTGATCAGCAGCGCACTTGTGCATGCAAAGCAGAATAGCCCACACCGCTTTATCGGCAATGTGACGCTTGTTACCAACTATCAAGACAGCGGAAATACATGGCTCAATGGTGGGCTGGGACGTTTTGGACAGGGTGACCAGGATAGCTCGGTTTCAGGCCTATTTGAATCAAATATCGAGTATCGGTACCGGCCTTCTTCTGCCTTTCAATTGAGTACTCATATCCAAGCACAAGGTACGAGTAATGATAGCTCCGTTCGCTCTCTTGGGGTGATAGAGTGGAGCGCAAGGTATCGTCATGATATCGACTTCAATCAAGCGCTTAGTGTTAAGCTGGGCCAGTTTTTCTTACCGACCTCAATGGAAAATATAGATCGCTTCTGGGAATCCCCTTATACCATTAGCTACTCTTCGCTCAATAGCTGGATAGGTGAGGAGTTTCACCCTATCGGCTTAGACATGTCTTATCGTTATCATTTTGATAGTGGGCCAGAGTTATCGGCAGCTGCAACGATCTTTGGTGGTAATGATTCAATGGGCGCTTTGTTGGCCTATAGAGGTTGGACTTACGGGCGTCAGCGCACGGTATTGGGTGATGTATTGGCCTTGCCTGAGCTCAGCAACCTTCAAGACGGGCAGATTTTTGCGGGGCAGCGAGATGACGGTACTAAACCTTTTGGTCGAGATCTTGATGGTCGGCCAGGGTATGCGCTGAGGTCATCACTGGCTTTGGATGAGCTGAATATAAAGCTCACTTGGGTCGATAACCGGGGCGATACGACACTTCTACATGCAGAATATGCCTGGAAAACCCGCTTTGCTATGGCTGGCTTGGCTTGGCGTATTAGTGAGGGCTGGGAGTTCTTATCGGAAGCCTCTCAAGGCAGCTCTGAAATGGGAGCGGGTCCTGGCATTGATATAGATTTCTACAGCCTGTACGGCATGTTTTCCTACCGTCTGAATGACTATCGAATCAGCTATCGCTATGACCAGTTTGGTATTGATGACCAAGATCAGATGGACCAAGAAAATAACGAGTTTGGGCGTAGTCATACCTTAGCGTTAATGTGGCAGGAAGAAGACAGTGCGCTGCGCTTAGGGGCGGAAGTCTTGTTCCTTAAGGGTAAGCGATACCGCGTACTTGAGGGCCCGCAAGTCTATCGTGACAGCGATTCTATTAGTGTCAGTATGTTGGCTCAGTATACCTTCTAGAATATGCGAAGGCTCAGCAAGCCAATAAATGGAAGAGCCTTGCTTTCATTGTGAGTTAGGGGACTAAAATTACTTTACCAATATTCTTGCGTTGCTCGATATGCTCATGCGCTTTGGCTGCATCCTTGAAGGAAAACGTGCTATCGACATGAGGCTTGATCCAGCCTTCAGCATAGCCTTTTAGTATCTCTTTCATCCAGATATCAATCTTCTTATGTTCATGCCATAAATGCCCCATATTGACACCATATACGCCTTTGTTCTGATCCATTAAACCAAAAGGGTGATAAAAAGGTGTTTGCACAATCATCTTAAGCATATTCAACTTGCCTTTGATTCCCGAGTCGGACACAGAGGAAATACCAAACATGCCTAGTCGGCCGGTGTTAGCTAAGGCACTGTAACTTTTTTTCAGGTTATCGCCGCCAATAGGGTCTGTGATCAAGTCGACACCGCGGCTATTGGTGAGGGCGAGAAGTTCTTTCTTCCAATCCTGGGTACGGTAATCTATTGCGTGATCCAAGCCCTTTTCTTTTAAGAACTTGTGCTTCCTTGAGCTAGCAGTACCATAAATTGTAGCGCCAATATGCTTGGCGATTTCCAGTGCAGCAAGACCGACACCACCTCCCACATTGTGAATGAGAACGCTCTCATGAGCTTGTAAGCCTCCCATCGCGACGAGTAATTGGTAGGCGGTAAGGTAGTTTACGGGGATTGCTGCTGCGGCTTCGAAGGAGAGCGTTTCTGGTTTATCAAATACTTGTTGTAGGGGCACTGTGACTTGCTCAGCTTGGCCGCCAAAGCGTGTTAAGGCGATAACTTCCTTGCCTAGCCAGGATTCATCTACGCCTGTGCCGATAGCATCAATGACACCCGATACTTCATAGCCAACGGTACAAGGCGTTTTCGGCGCATCAGGGTAGAGGCCTTGTCGAGCCAAAATATCAGCAAAATTCAATCCCGCAGCTTTCACTGCAATACGAACTTCCTTATCACCAGCCACCAGGTCGGCAGCCTCTTGAACTTGTAATACATTTGCTTTCCCGCTATTGCTTATGATGATTTTTTTCATGATGCGCTCCTTGAACTTGACTGGTGCTAAAACTAACTCAGTTCAGAGAATGAGAAAACCCTTACTTTTCGGAATGGTGTTTTCAATAATCTGGTTCAAACTCGAATGAAGCGAAAAGTTGGTCTGCGTAGTTTGTTAGTTCAAGTGTTGCTGCGTGAGTTTCATAGCGTCGGCTTAGCGTCGTGCTGATTAGTACGTTTGCGAAGCCGGGGTGAGGACAGGTCAGGGTGATACTGTCTATCAGCGCTGGGCCGGGCTTTGCTCGACCTCGCCAGTCTTCGCTATTACTGGTTTGACGAATGCATAATTCGCCATAGCGTGTATCAATGGCTTGTGCCTGGTGATGGAGGACTAAACCTTTTGGCTGCCGTTCTAATTGCAGGTGGCGCTTTAGTGCCTGTAAGTGCGCGTTGGCACTCGAATACATACCGCTTCTTGGGCCGCGAGTTAAGGTGACTAGAATGGAGTAACTATCGTCTTGGTTTAATTGGCTGAGTTTCAGACGATGACTTGTGCCATATACGACTGCAAACCAGGGTGTTTCTGTAGGCACTTCAAAAGAGAAAGTAAAGCCATCAACACGCTGACCGGGTTTAATGTTGGTCTGATCAAAGCTGGCGCAAGCTGATAAAAACAGTGCTAATAGGACTATTGAGCGCTTTATTATTAGCGTTATTGGCTTATAGGAAGTTAGCATCTGCTTACTTTAGCATTTAGGAGGTGTTCCATCTAGTTTAGTTGCCAGAATGGCGTTTAATATTTTGGCCTATTGTAATGTAAATCGTGTTGGCCGACTTTGCATGCGACCCACTATATTTGCTAGGCTTCTCGTGAATTCAATCATTAGCAAAAGGAATTTGCGATGCCGATAAATTGGAAAGACCTGCCCGACGTGTCTCCTCATGATGCCCAAAGGGAAGTTAAGAATCACAGCCCCTTTCAGGAGAACGACCTATGAATATGGACACGGCGCTTCACGCCCTAAAATCTTACTTTGGCTATGATGCCTTTCGCCTCAATCAGGCGGGTGCCATCGAACGTACACTTAAGGGCCAGTCTAGCCTGGTGATTATGCCTACCGGTGGTGGTAAGTCTATTTGTTACCAGCTGCCCGCTGTCATGCTGGACGGTTTGAGTATTGTTGTCTCACCTCTTATCGCACTAATGCAGGATCAAGTCTCAGCACTTCAACTTAGCGGTATTCAAGCTGAGGCGCTAAATAGTGCCTGCAGCAGTGATGAGGAGCAGATGATTCGAACCCGAGCGGAAAGTGGTGCACTTAAGCTTTTATATGTATCACCCGAACGCGCTGTTTCAAGAGGTTTTTTGAATTGGGTGAGTCGTTTGAATATCGTGCAAATTGCCATTGATGAAGCGCACTGTGTTTCAATATGGGGGAATGACTTCCGTCCTGAATATACTCGCCTAACCGAGCTGATACGTTTGTTCTCCAATGTGCCGGTAGCCGCCTTGACTGCAACCGCAGATACTGCGACACAGCAAGATATTCGTCAGCAACTAGGCTTGGTCAACTGCGAGACCTTTGTATCCAGTTTTGAGCGTAAAAATATTGAAATAGAGGTCTTGCCAGCTAAAAAACGAATTCAGGTGATCTACCAGTTTCTGCAAACGCAAGGCAAGGAAGCCGGTATTATTTATTGCTTGAGCCGCCGCAGTACCGAAGAAACGGCAGCGAAATTACGTGATGCCGGATACATTGCCGAGCATTATCACGGAGCGATGAATAGTGAACGTAGGGCAGAGGTGCAAGACAAGTTCTTGCGTGATGATATCCAGATAGTCTGCGCTACCATCGCCTTTGGTATGGGTATCGATAAACCGAATATTCGCTGGGTAATTCACTATAACCTGCCAAAAAATATTGAAAGCTATTATCAGGAAATGGGCCGTGCCGGGCGAGATGGCGAAGAGGCCAAAGCGCTACTGTTTGCAGGTTTTGGTGATATGAAAACCCTGACAGGCTTTATCGAAGATAGCGATGCCGATGAGCGCTTCAAACAAGTGCAATTAGCCAAGCTTAGCCGGCTTTGGGAGTTTACCCAGACGCTTTCTTGTCGTACCAATTTTGTTCTGAATTACTTTGGTGAGCATCGAGAAGAAGGTTGTGGGCACTGCGACCACTGCATTCATCCACCCAAAAGCTTCGATGGCACAGTCATCGCTCAGAAAGCCCTGTCTGCTTGCTTTAGAGTTCAGCAGCGCAATTTGGCTGTAGGTATTAATATGTTAATTGATATCTTGAGAGCTTCATCGAGTCGCGCGGTATTGGAGTCGGGTCTAAATACTATCAAGACCTACGGCGCAGGTAAGGACATCGCCTGGAAAGACTGGTCTCACTACATTACACAGCTGATTGATCGCGGCTATCTATCACTCGACTTTTCTCAAGGCAGTACACTGCATCTGACGGACTTATCGATGGCTGTTTTGAAAGGAGATAAGACAGTTCAGCTATGTGAGCCTGTAGATCCAAAAATCAATCAGGTTGAGAAAAAAGTGAACAAGCACGCCGATCTTAGCGAGGCTGAGCATCTTTTGTTTGAGGCATTAAAAGGGCTCAGAAAAGAAATTTCGCAGAAGGATAAAGTTCAGGGCTATACCGTTTTTTCAGATGCAAGCTTAAAAGACATGTCTCGGCTTAAGCCTGGGAACTTAGCCGCCTTCTTGACGGTCAGCGGTGTGGGGGATCATAAGTGTGAGAAGTATGGTGAGTCCTTCGTTGCCTTAATATCCAGCTTGGTTGATGAGAGTGATCGCTTACTTATTGATGGGCCTGTGCGGAAAAAGTTGCCGCCTAAACCTGCGCGTAGTGACTTTACTATGGCGAAACTAGGCGATACGCATCGAGAGACCTTTTCGCTCTATCAGCAAGGGCAGTCACCCAATGAGATCGCCAAAACGAGAGGTTTAAGTAAGTCTACGATAATTAGCCATATATATCGTCTGGCTTTTCATGGGGAAGACGTTGATGTCAGTACGATGATATCGCCAGAACAAATAGCGGGTATTCAGGCACAATGGCTAAGCTTGAACAAGCCTGAACGAATCAAACCAGTATTCGAGGCCTTGGGTGAGGGCTATGACTGGGAACAGATACGTTACGCGGTATGTTTGAGCGATACAGAGGTTTAAACCTAGTAGCTCTCTATAATGTCATAGTGCAGTTGCCCGCCTTTATTATGGCTACGATATAGGTGAAATTGATTAATCTGGTAAGGCCTGGCGATGGGCTCTTGATTGACGAATGCGTCGATATAGGCCTTATCCATACTGTGCTTACAGTGCGCCAACGTGATATGTGGGGTGAACTGACGGGAGTCGATTTTGATGCCCGCTTCGCGTAGTGAGTGGCTAATCATTTTTTGCAGCCGAGCTAAGTCATCATTCAGGGCGAGCCCGAGCCATAAAATGTTCTTACTCTTTTTAGGGGAAAAGACTCCGGTTTGAGTGAAGTGAGTACTAAAGGCATTGAATTGGATATTCTGCAGTGCTTGGCTGACCACCTTAGGCTCTGCTTCACCAATAAACTGTAAGGTCATATGCAAGAGTTCAGGGCGAAGTAAGCGAGCGCCCTCAGCTGTTGGCGGCTGATACTGTAACACTTCAGCTTGTGTTGTATTTGATAAGGGGGTTGCGATAAAGAGCCTCATAGCTTTTCCACTATTCATTATCTTGTGAGAAATATCCCGGACAGTCTGCGCCACATGCCGGGCACTTAGCTTTGCCTTGATTCTGCTAGCTAATTACTTTTTCCTTTTATCAATGGCCTCTATACTTATCAGTATTGGGGTTAAGTTTGTCAATCTCAATGTGCCGAGTCGATTTCCCTTGCACAAACGGAGGGCTTCACCTATGAATTTGAGTCGTTCTCCTGCCGTGGCAGGACAGTTTTACCCGTCCAACCCGCAGCAGCTGCGCGCTAATATTGATGACTGTATGAAAATCGCCTTGTCGGTCTTGCCAGAAGTACCGGCAGCTCAGCCAAAAGCGATTATCGTGCCTCATGCAGGGTATATCTATTCAGGTGCGGTCGCTGCCTCGGCTTACGCGAGTTTGCTACCCTATGTCGATAAAATCAAACGAGTCGTTCTCTTGGGGCCATCCCATCATTATGGTTTTAAAGGTTTGGCCAGTAGCCACTTCCATAGCTATGAGACTCCCTTGGGAATGATCGAACTTGATTACCTAGCGACCCAAAAACTTGAGCTTAAGGGGCTAGCTCAAACGCTTGACCAGGCCCACCTTCAGGAGCATAGCCTCGAAGTTCAATTACCTTTTCTACAAGCGCTATTAGGCGACTTCAGTTTGCTTCCCTTAGTTGTTGGAGATGCGGATAAGCATCAGGTTGCCAAGGTGATTGATTCCTTATGGGGTGGCGAAGATACCTTGTTTGTCATCAGTTCTGACCTGAGTCATTTTCTGAGCTACGAAGTCGCTAGTAAAAAGGATAGCAAGACTGCCGAAGCTATCGACACGCTTCAGGCAGACTTGATTGAATATGACGATGCCTGTGGCCGAAACCCGGTGAATGGATTACTTCAAATCGCACTAAAACGTGATCTGACGCCGCATCGCTTGGCACTGTGTAATTCAGGTGATACTGCTGGAGATAAAGATAGAGTGGTTGGCTACGGTGCTTGGAGTTTTACCTAAGCTAGCGTATTTATAAAAGGAGAAATGCCTTGAATGAACAGCATCAGCAGCAACTGATCGCTATAGCACAAGCATCTATCAGGCATGGCTTAGATCACGGTAGGCCTTTGTCCGTTCAAATCGGTGACTATGATGCTGAGCTAGAAAAAGAGTTTGCCAGCTTTGTTACATTGAAAATTAGCGGAGAATTACGCGGCTGTATAGGTTCCCTTCAGGCTTATCGGCCTCTAGTGCTCGATATTGCAGAGAATGCTTACCGTGCAGCATTTAATGACTCCCGCTTTTCGCCTATGTCACAGAGCGAATACGAGAAACTCCAATATCATATTTCTGTACTCAGCACCCCAGAGCCGATGCAGGTGAATTCAGAGCAAGACTTACTATCTCAACTACGTGTCGGTATAGATGGCCTGATATTGACGTTGGGTAATCGAAGAGCAACTTTTCTACCCTCTGTCTGGGAGCAGCTGCCAGATAAGTCTGATTTTTTAAATCACCTTAAAGCCAAAGCTGGATTGACGTTGGACTATTGGAATGAATCAATAGAACTTGAACGCTACACTGTAGAGAGTTTTGGTGATTAGCCCTATAGATAAGGACCTTATTAAGATAGTATTTATGACTGTTCGCAATTAAGCCCTGCCGGAGGGTCCTTTTGTTATCATCACTTTTTTCTAGAAAGCGTCCCAACAAAAAAAACGACATGTTGAATGAAGGTCTTCAGTTAGCCATGGCTTTTGGTAAGAACTGGCAAGTCTCGACACAGGAACGCTTCGCTAAAAAATACCCGACTCTCTCGGCCGCGGAACTGGACGAATATAACCAGCTTTTCTTATCAGCGCTTAAATACGCTCATGACACAGCTTTTGTTTTGGCGACCAACTTTAAAGCGCATAACAATATCGAAAAGTTTAAGGAAATATATTGCGCAAAGTACAACTGGGTGTCAGAAGAAAACCTAAAGCCTTTATATAAACAAGGGCTGTATTATGTCGAGCGACAATTGGCGGCAGAATAAAAACGCCTGTTTTTTATTCTGACCTCAACTTTCATTCTTCCACCGTATCTTATTTTTCTTTGCTCTTATGAACAACGCAATATCATTGTTTACCCAGTTCTTTATCTTAGGTTGCACTAGTTTTGGTGGGCCAGCCGCTCACTTAGGCTATTTTCGTAAAACCTTCGTTGAAGACAAAAAGTGGATTTCCGAATCTTCATATAGCCAGCTAATCGCTTTAAGCCAGTTTCTACCTGGCCCCGGATCTAGTCAGGTAGGATTCGCTATTGGCCTTCATCGTATGGGCTTACTTGGAGGAGTCTTGGCTTTTGTGGGGTTTACCTTGCCTTCTTTCCTTATCATGCTGCTAGTAGCCGTGGGTTTAACGAACTTTGGTTCCAACGCTATTCTAGATTCTCTTATTCACGTATTTAAGTTACTCGCCGTTGCGGTAGTGGCTGACGCAGTATTATCGATGGGGAAGTCCTTTTGCCAAACTAAAACAACGCAACTCTTGGCTTTCGTTACATGCCTCATCATATGGCTTTTCCCCGTTCCGTTTGTTCAAATACTCTGTATCTCGGCTGCTGCAATGTTTGGTTTATTTTCTCTACGTAGCAAGTCTGTAGAGAAAGCTGGCCGTATTGGTTTGTCATTTTCATTCAGTACATTATTTTTTATTGTGCTCTTCGTTGTGTGCCTCTCCGGTGTTTTAGATGGCTTTGCCTTGTTTTCCGAAACCTTCCTCGCTGGCAGTTTAGTCTTTGGTGGTGGCCATGTGGTGCTGCCTTTACTACAAGATTATTTCGCCCAATCCATAGGACATGAAAGTTTTATCACCGGTTATGCGGTCGCCCAAGCGTTGCCAGGGCCCTTGTTCACTTTCGCCACGTACTTAGGGGCGATGAGTCACGAGAGCCCGCTAATAGGCGCATTTATCGCTACATTGGGGATTTTCTTGCCGGGGTTCTTACTTGTCTTAGCGTTTAACCAACACTGGAAAGTTTTGGCCGAGCATCCAAGAGTGTCGGGTGCCATTGTGGGTGTTAATGCAAGCGTGGTGGGTTTATTAGCAGCAACGCTCTATAGCCCTGTATTTATTACTTCTGTAAAAGAGCCTATAGATATGGCCGTTGTCGCAAGTATTTTTGTTTTACTGCGTTCCTTCAAACTGTCAATTATTCGGATCATTCTATTGGTTCTTGTTTATGGTTTGTTACGTGCTTGGTTTTCATAAAGTAGTGTAATAAGCAAAGCCACTAAACAATCGTTACTTCCACTGCCAGGGTTCTTCTTCAATGTATTTCTAGTCAAAGGTTGCACTATCTATTAATATATATATGTGCAACTTGAGGATGATTATATGGCCAACCCAAATGTTACGTTACGAGTTTCTGGCAGCTTACGCAGCCACTTAGAAGAATGTACCGGCTTAAACGGAGAATATGAGACTCCCAGTGAGTATTTACGAGATCTTATTCGTAGAGATATGGAGCGGAAAGATTCGGCTAAGTGGGAACGTGTTAGGTCTTCTTTAAATGAAGGCTTGAGATTTGAAGAAAGCGAATTTAAACCAATAAAACGAGATGAATTTAAAAATAGAGCTTTGAAAAGAAATGGCCTAAAAAATGACGATTGAAGCTAAATACTCCCCTTTAGCCATGGCTCAGCTAGATAGTATTTGGGATTATGGTTTTCAACGATTTGGAGAAAACCAAGCTGACAAGTATATTGATGGGCTTTTTGACGCTATAGATGAAATTTCAAACACCGGTAAACACAATGGTTTAAGACCCCGAGTTTTTCCTCTTGATATGATCTCAGACATCACAACTGAAAGTATTCATTTTACTCGTTATGAGAATGAGGTGATTTACCTGAAGGAGCTTAAAAGTGGTGGGGTAGGTGTCATAAGTATACTTGGTGTAAGAATGGATACGCCGAATAGGCTCAAGGAGATATTGGCTAACCCGTTATCGGTAATTTAATAAAGCTGCGTGCTCAAAGTCAAAAATCTGCGACAGCCTTAAATCAGGACAATGAGGCCATATTGATAATGGCCTATTAGGTGTGCCTGTGGCACTTTAACGACCAAGCCGACCATGTCTGTTAAAAACAGGCTACGACTGAAAACTTCATATCCCTAGCCGGGCATCGTTTACTTGTACTTGGCTTTCCTCGCGATGTTATTCGCTGCACTTTGATAAGGCGAAAACTCGTCGACATGGGCTTTATTCTCTTTAAATTTTCCATGCTTGGCGACAGCTCGGTCCGGGTAGACTCTTCGGTGAGCCGGGTATTCCATGCTGAGTCGAGAGTATTGGGATTGTGCTTGTTTAGATAACATCCATTCTAGAAAATCTTGCGCGAGTTCTTTATTGTCGGAATCGGCTACGACGCCTGCGCCGGTGATATCGATATGCACACCGCCGTCTTTCTGTTCAGGCCAGAAGAGTTTTATTTTTGAATTCGGGTGAGTCAAAAGGTGGCGAGGCAAGTAATAGGAGTAGGCGATTGTTAGCTCACAAGCTCCTGTTTCCAGTGCAGTGAATAATTCTAAGTCGTCCGACATAGGTGAATGGACGAGATTGCTTACCCAGCCTTTCATTACCGTCTTCATTTTTGCTTCGCCATAACGGTGGCTTAGGTCTGCTAGCAGTGATTGGGAATACTCAGTTCTTGATGAGCG
Source organism: Oleiphilus sp. HI0086 (assembly GCF_001635225.1). Lineage (NCBI taxonomy): Bacteria > Pseudomonadati > Pseudomonadota > Gammaproteobacteria > Oceanospirillales > Oleiphilaceae > Oleiphilus > Oleiphilus sp. HI0086. Next base: position 20,251 of record NZ_LWFZ01001040.1, on the reverse strand, counting down.
TAAACACAGCTTGCCTTTCCATTTACTATCGGCGAGAGCGGCGTAGGTGTTGGCATAAGTCTGCAGTTCAGATTCGCTAAGCTTTTCAGGGTGATAAGCAATCGCCTGGGCGCGTTTCGCTATTGCAAACCAGTCATCATCTTTTGAACGAAGGTGTTCAGGCAGTGTTTTTTTCAGGATACGAGAAGAGATACTGGCAAGCACGCCTTTTTGAGAGGCCAGTGACAGATTGAGTGCGCCTGTCGTTAGGAAGATATCCGCCGGGCTTTCCTCTCCTTCAGCTTCGAGCTTTCGGATGAGTGCTTCACTGCTGTTAATGGTGTAGCTGACCGAAACACCTGTTTCAGAAGCGTAGCGATTGAACATCGGTGTTAGATAACTCGCATTACGCGATGAGTACACCATAAGCTCTTCGGCTTGAGCGGGGGTGAAGCAGAAAGGAAGGCTAATACTTATCACCAGCAGTTTAAGTGGTCGAAAAAGTCTCATGTTTATGTCCGTTCGGGTGCGATGGTATTGAATAAGGCTTGCTTATGATGGGGATGCCCAGCGACGAATTAGGTTGTGATAAAGGCCGCTTAAGGTCGTGACTTGATTATGGTCAGAGCCAAGTTCCGCGCTTAGGTTTTGAATGCTTTGGTCGAGTTCATAAAGCGTTTGTCTTTGGCTATCTTCACGCACCATGCTTTGCGTCCAGAAGAACGATGCTAGGCGTTGCCCTCTTGTGACGGGGCTAACCTGATGCAAACTGGTGGAAGGGTAGAGCACCATATCCCCCGCGTCTAATTTGACACTTTGTATGCCGTACTGAGTATGAATTTGGAGCTCGCCACCTTCATATTCTTCTGGCGAATTCAGAAATAAAGTGGATGAAACATCGGTGCGCATTGTTTGAGCGGTGCCCGGTATTTGCATCAGGGAACCATCGATATGATTGCCGTAGGTTTCGCCTTCTCCGTAGCAATTAAATTTTGGCGGGAAGATTTTGTCAGGCAGTGCCGCAGAGATAAAAACAGGATGTTGAGATATCTTGCGCAGAATTTCACGGCCCAGTTGTTGAGCGGTGTCGCCCAGGTCATCGAGTTGACGATTGTGTTTGACGTGAATAGCGATGCCACCGGCGGTTTGGCTGCCATCACGCCACGAGGATTTATCCAGGGCACTTCGGAATTGCTTCACTTCTTCGCTTGATAACACTTTGGGTATGACGATTAGCATAAAGGAGTCCCCAGCTTTCTAAGGTTTGCATGACGAATTTCTTGGATTGTACGACAGCCCGTCATCGCCATGGTGTATTCAAGCTCCTCTTTGAGTAGCTTGATCAGGTGAGCGACACCTAAGGCACCGGCAATGCTTAAGGCATAGACTTGCAAACGTCCAATCAGAACGGCATCAGCGCCTAGGGCAATGGCTTTGAATATATCGGCACCACTACGAATGCCACTGTCAAAAAGAATCGGGTATTCATCGCCCAAGGCTTGGCGAATGTCGGGTAGTACCGTCAAGCTTGCGGGTACGCCATCCAGGGCTCTGCCGCCATGGTTTGACACGACGATCCCTGCGATGCCTAGATCTTTTAGGTAAGTAGCATCTTCAGTGCTCATAATGCCTTTTGCCCATACCGGGACATGGCTGATCGCAATGATTTTCTTAAGCAGCTCGAGTGAAACAGCCTTTTGAACATGCTGCTGGAAAATGCCGGCTGCTCCAGCGCTTTGAACGCCGTTATTTGGGTAGTCACTTAGGTTGACTGGCTGTAATTCTTTCGGCATTTGAAAGCCGGATCGTAGTGTTTGGTGGCTGGGTGCTTGTAGTGGTGTGTCCAGTGTTAGCATAATGGCCTGATAACCGCTTAGTAATGCTCGTTGAAGCAAGTGTAGCGTTGCCTCTTCACTGTCTTGTGCATAGAGTTGAAACCAGCGAATTGCGCCTGGCTCACTTGGGGCGGTTTCCTCTAGTTTAACGCTGGCTAAGGTGCTAGAGATTAAGCCAATACCCATGGCATCGGCGGCATGCGCAGTGGCTAGCTCGCCATCCGGGTGTACGAGTTTTTGATAGGCGACTGGTGCGAGCATAAAAGGCACGCTCAAGTCTGCTTCAGCAAATTTGATATCTGTCTTACTAGTACTCATGTCTTGCAGCAGACGAGGCTGCAATGCAAGTTGTTCGAAGGCGCTGCGATTGCGGCGAAGACTTAGGTCTTTCCCACTACCGTTGGCAATATAGTTGAATCGGTCTTTGGCAATAAAGCGTTCAGCCAAGCTCTCGTAGTCCTGAGCGCAACAGACCTCCGCGGGAATATGATCCAAGGGGGCGAGTATCGTTGTTTCCTGCATCGCTATATATTCTCTTGATGATAAAAAGGGGAAAAGTGGGTGGCAGTTCCACCCACTTTTTAGTGCAAGAGGCTATAGACTAAAGTCAAGCGTCACGCGTGCGTTGCGACGGTCGCCGATGTAATTAAAGGCGCCGGATCGGTAAGCGGCCAAGTAATAATCGGTATCGAAGATGTTGCCGACATTAAGACGCAGGCTTAGGTCCTGGCTATGCTTGTAAGTCGCGAAGGCATCAAAGACTGTGTAACCTGGAATACCTCTTTCTTCATTCGCTGCGGTATCAGGTTGGCCGACAAAACGCTCGTCTTCATAAGTGGCTGTACCACCTATCGCCCATTGTGGCGTAGCCTGATATTTCACATGTAGCGAAGCAGAGGTATCTGCAAAGTTTGCTAGGGTTTTTCCTTCATCCTCTTCGTTAATGGATTCCAATACTTCGGCATCCATCACAGCAATACCTGCAGCCATACTGATTTTGTCAGTGATATTCCCCGTTAAGCCAAGTTCGATACCTTCTACTCGGTTCTTGCCTGTGTTCAGTGAGCCCAGCGTGCTATAGCTATCGCCAGAGGGGCTCTCCATCACATCATTTTTTGTGATGCGGAATAGCGCGGCTGTCGCAAGTAACTTGCCATCGTTTAATTGCCACTTCGTTCCAACCTCAATGCTTTGTGTTTTCTCCGGGTCACCTAATTGAGGGTCGCTGGCATCGACACAGATACCACCATAGCCACAGCTAGTGCCTACATCCGACTCACCACCATTCAAGTTGGTTGCAGTCGAGAAGCTGGCATAGACGTTTGCATTGTCCATAAACCGATAGCTGGCACCGATATGGCCGTTCCAATAGCCACCGTCGTCAGCAAATTCAGTCCACTCACTTTCTAAGGGCCCGCTTCGGCCATCCGGGTCATAGTTTGCGAAGGTGCTGTAGTCGTAATAGTCGTAACGAACGCCACCAAAGGCTGTCCAATTATCACTTAACTCGACGGTATCCATGAAATAGAGCGCAAGGGTTTCAACATTCCAATCTGAGTCTTTATCACCTTGGGCAATATCTCGTTGAATCAATGTATTGAGGTCTGTCGCGGTATTACCATTTTCGTCTGACCAACAATAGCCTTCCCCAACACCACGTCGACCTGAAGTGAAGCAGTTTGAGGCTCCTTCAGAAGTGTAGCTATAGACGCCGTTGATAACCGTTTGGTCGGTATATTCGACACCAATCACGATGTCATGAACTGTCTCGCCGAGTTCTTTTGTAGTCAGAAAATTAAATTGATTGGCAAAATAATCAACGTCTTGCCAGCCTTGATGAGTACTTAACGAAGCAGTTTCAAAGCCATTGGTATCATTCGTAGCATCATCAAGTGTTGGGTAAGCTGTTGTACCTCGGGCTCCTGTCGCAACATAACCATTCTCGGTAATACCGTAGCGAGTCAGATTCACAATGCTCGAAGTTGGGCTAAATTCATAACCAACACGCAGCGTTGCAGTACTGGTTTCAGATTTCAGAAAGTCCTCATCTTGCACATAAGAAGGGATATCTTTAACAGGTTTGCCGGTATCACCATCTATGTAGGTACCTAAGTCCGGGCTATCTTCGCCTCGGAAATGATAGACATCCGCAACGATTTCTAGCTGATCTGTTACCTGGTGAGATAGTGAGATTGCTGCACCGGCGCGATTTCGGTCAGCCGGGTCACGGTCGGGAACATTTTCACCTGACTTAAGCAGGTTAACACGTAGGGCAGTGTCATAATCAATGACCTGGTTGATATCAGCCGTGACGCGGTGGTGCCAATCGGTGCCGATACCGATAGAGCCTTTCGCAAAGTCATACTCGGTGCTTGCACGTTTGGTTGCCGAGTTCACCGCTCCACCTGTTGTGCCGCGCCCTGCAAAGCTCGCGCTAGGGCCTTTACTGATTTCAACTTGCTCAACAGCGAAACTTTCACGAATGGTCATGCCCGGGTCGCGTAAGCCGTCGACGAAGACATCACTGCGCGCTTCATGACCACGAATAACATAGCGGTCACCAAAGGCATTTCCGTTTTCGCCTGTTCCCAGGGTAATGCCAGGCTGACCATCCAAAATAGTGCGCAAGTCACTACGGCCAGACTCGGCGACCTGTGTAGTCGTCACAACATTTATTGTTGCCGGAGTTTCAGCCAGTGTTCTTGTTCGGCGAGGGTCAGAAAGGCGTTCCGCTAGGTAAGGGGAACCTGGTGTCGCATAAGGGTTTGTGTCGGGTGTGACAGACTCTTCAATTTTAAGCTTATCAAGCTTGATGCTTTCTGGAGTGGGCTCTTCAGCGCTTGCCATACCCGTCATTAGAGCACCGGATATCGCCAGGGCTAATGTTCCAGAAGAACGAGTCGTAGAAAAAGTTTTCGGGTTTTGTGCAGTGTGGTTTGTTTCCGAGTCTCGGGCCGGATTATTAATGTTGTGAGACATGATACTTCCTTAAAAAAGCGTGTTGGATGAGTTAAGTGAAAATTCAATCGGCAAGGTAAGGTCGAGACCGTCCTTGCTCAATTCTTCTGGTATCGCTGGAAAGGGGGTAGCTCGTAGCAGCATGTCTAGAGCTTCCTGATCCAGGCGAGGGTCTCCCGAACTTTTTGTAATCCTTGGTCGTTTTAGACGACCATTTGTTTTTAGATAAAAATTAACGTGAACAGTGCCGGTCACGCCTGCTCGGCGGGCACTTCGAGGGTAGCGTTTATGGCGCGCAGCATGGGCGAGAATACGAGAAAGATAAGTTTGCTGAATAGCTGGTTTACCTCCTGTCGTAGTGCTTTTCCCTGTTCCCGTTGCTTTGATAGTTGCTCGACTGTTTTGTTTACTATCAAATATGTCTTCCTGAGTTTTGCTGTCTTCAGCCTGCTTTGTTTCTGCTTGCTTAGTTTCTGGTTGAGTCGTTTCTAGCTTTTTAGCCACCTGCTCAGGAGCAGCAAGCTCGGCTGGCAGATCTGCTTGTTTCTTCTCCAGATCAATTGTTTCGACGGGTGTGGGTTCTTCTATTGTTTCTTCTATTGCTTCAAGCGCTGGTTCGATTTCTGCGACTTCGTCTGGTGTTTGGGCTTCTTTGATATCGACAAGCTCTTCTTGAACTTGCTCGTTGGGTGCTTCTTCACTTGAGGCCGCGGCACTGGTATCCACAAAGCTTCCTGCCAGACCCAAGCCTGCTATTAAACCGTCTTCACCTGCTTGTTGAGCTCCGCTCATGGCAATAGCAGAGGGCGAGCTATAGATGCTATAAGCTAGTGCCAGGGAAAAGTGGAGCGCGATCGCAAAGAGACTTGCTGTTGTTATGTGAGCACTTTTTATCTTCATGGCTGAATCGTCTGAATGCTCAGGCTTTCCATGCCGTAAGTTCGTGCCAGCTTTAGCACCGGGTCTAATGCAGAAGCGGGAAGCTGGCGGTGAATGCGTATACTCAGTTCTGTGATCGTCTGATCAGAAAACACTTTGCTAAGTTCGTCATTAACTTGCTCACCTTCCAGTAAGTATTCTCCATTTGCATGAATTTCCAGTACCAGCGTCTTCGCGTCCACTTTCTGATCATTTTGTGAATTGGGCAATTCCAGGCTCTTGCTTGGCGATTTAATCTGACCGGCCACCATAAAGAAGATCAATAACAAGAAGACGATATTGATCGCAGGGACCATATTGCCGTCCAGGTTAAGGCTATTGTTTTTGGACGCTTCGATATGAATAAGCTTCATCGCGATACCGACTCGGCAAGGTTGAGATTGCTCACGCCCTGAGCACGGCAAAAATCAAGAACAGACACCAAACTTTGGATATCAACTTGGCTGAGTGCCGCAACAATAAGAGAGCTCTGCTGCATCGCAATATCCTTTAAGCCCTCGCTGAGAGCTGCATCGCTAAGTGAGTATTGGGTGCCATTTAATTCGAGCAAATTCCTATCGAGAATCAACAGGCGGTTTTGTTCTGCACTTGAGTGCGCGCCCTGAGATAACTGCCCAAGTTCAATTTGCCGAAATTGACTGAAGCTAGAGGTGAGCATAAAGAACAGCAGCAGGATAAACACCACATCAATGAGTGGCGTTAGGCTGACGAGGTTCTTAGGTTTTGTTTGAACCTTAAGCAACATGAAGAGTCTCGTTCACCATCTTGGTAGGGCTGTCGTTGGTAGGGGTGTTGTTCGCAGAGAACTTAGTGAAGACACGACTTACCGAGTCATTGATGTGATGGGCAACACGCTCGGCTCGACGGTCAAACCAGGCATAAGCTGCCGCAACGGGGATAGCGACGGCTAAGCCAGCGGCTGTGGTGAGCAAGGCTTGCCAGATACCGCCTGAGAGTACAGCGGGGTCGACATTGGATCCGGCTGACTGCATTTGCTGAAAGGCCTCAATCATACCAAGCACGGTTCCCATCAAACCTAGTAATGGGCTTAAGGTGGCAATGACTTCCAATGGCTTCAGCAATCCGCGCAAGTCCATGATGATTTGATTGGCTTGGCGTGTCAGCTCTCGCTCAAGAATGTTTTGATCTTCGTTGGCTAGGTGACCATCCATGGCATGACGAACTAGCTTTGGAATGGCTTGCTTATTGTCTAAGGTATTGAGTGCCTCGTCATAACGGCCTTGTTCCCATGCGGACAAGCTGGCTTCCAACTCTGCACTTTGTTCGACCTTCGCCGAAAAGTACTGCCAACATTTCAACAAAACGATAGACAGGGATATTACCGAAAGGGCAAGAAGAATCCAGACGACTGGGCCACCGATATTCAATAGTTCAATCAGAGGGTCAAGCATATTAGCGTTCAAGTTACTTGCTTGGTTGGGAGTAATTTCGGCTTGCATGTGGGGGGATTCCAAATAAATCATTATTAATAATGCAAATGATAATGATTATCATGAAGCATTGCAATAGAGGTGTTATGACGGGAGAATTATCTGCTGAGGAGCCCCTCGTTGGTCGGCAGGGGGCTCCATGCCCAAATATCAAAAGTTGAATTGTTGTAGTGTTTGTTTAGAATGCTGGCATGACTAAACCCTTGCGTGCTTTATTTCACTACTTCCTGGCCCTTACGATGCTCTTTGCATCGAGCTTTGCCATGTTTCATGCAAGTGAACATCTTCGTTTGGATAATCCCGCGAAGCACGTGGAGAGCAGCTTTGCACCTTACCTGCTAAGTCATGACGATCATGTTCATCATCAGCATTCCAGTGGTTCTCAAGACCATGAGGAGCTTGCTACTGAGCATGCATTTGAGTCTTTGTGTGAAGCTTGTCTGATTGTTTCTTCCCTTACTGGCTGTGTACCGAGTGATGTCTTTTCCGGTTTAGTCTCTGTAGGCCTTAGCTATAAACGGCCCGGTCAGCAGGATGAATCAAACCATACACACCTTAGCTTTCTCGCTAGAGCGCCACCTTTTAAGGCTTAGTTTTTATTTCTAAAGTCTTATTATTTTATTGTGCGTCAGCACAGCGTTTTAATGTGGAGTTATGTATGAAGAACTACCTGGTTCAGTGTTTATTTGTTTGTTTAGTTATTTCCCTTTCTAGTCGTGTAGCGATTGCCTTTGAAGAAGAGCATGAAGCCCATGAACATGGTCATGCAACATTGACGGTGGTTCAGGAAAAGGACGAGTTGCAGATGGTGTTTAAGTCACCTGCGATGAATATTGTTGGTTTTGAACACCAGCCTAATACCGCTGAACAGAAGGCAAAAGTCGAAGCAGCTGAGGGCATTCTTAAAGATGCTAAGCGCTTATTTCAATTGAGCTCGAGTGCTGGTTGCGAATTGGAGCATGTAACGGTTTCTTCTGCGCTATTGTCAGGAGCGCATAAGGGGTATGATGACGAGCATCATGAGGACCACGATGACGAGCATCACGATGAACATGATGATCACCACGAAGCATCACATAGTGAGTTTGAAGCTGAGTATCATTTCGAGTGTAAAAATATCGCGGCACTGAAAGATGTAAAGGTTAGCTTGTTTGAACTCTTCAATTCTCTTCAGGAGGTTGAAGCACAGGTTATTTCAAGCGCAGGTCAGAGCTTACAGGAGCTTGATCACCGTAAAACGAGTATTACGTTCTAATATGGATGCTAAACAAGTACTGTTGAAAGTAGACAACTTACGCTTCCGCTGGCCTTCGGGCCAGCGGGATGTTCTCGATATCCCCAAGTTTGAAGTGCTTAGTGGCGAAGGTGTCTTTATTAAAGGGGAGAGTGGTACAGGGAAGACGACCTTGTTAAGCCTTATAGGTGGGATCAACCTACCTGATGCGGGTTGTATCGAGGTTTTGGGGACGGATATTAGCAAGCTGCGTCAGAGCCGGCGAGACCACTTCAGAGCTGATCATATAGGCTTTATCTTTCAGCTTTTTAACCTGATTCCTTATTTGTCGGTAATTGAAAATATCACACTGGCATGTAAATTTTCTAAGTTGCGTACTCAACGAGTATTAGCAAAGTCGGGCAGCCTGGAAGAGGAAGCTTATCGCTTGTTATCGCAGCTTCAGCTAAATGATCGCTCCATGCTGACACGAAAAGTATCTGATTTGAGCGTTGGCCAACAGCAGCGTGTCGCCGCCGCCCGGGCCTTGATTGGCTCGCCGGAACTCATTATTGCCGATGAGCCGACCTCTGCATTGGATGCCGATACACGTGAACACTTTATTCAGTTACTACTAGAAGAGTGTAAGCAAAGTGGTGCGACCATATTGTTTGTTAGCCACGATGCTGGCCTGGAAGCCGCTTTTGATCGCAGTATTCAGTTAGGCGAACTCAACCGCGCTTGCGAACAGTCTTCAAATAAAGGGCAGGAGGCCGTGTTATGAATTGGGCACTGCTGATGAAGCTAACGCTGAAAAGTATCCTCAACCGGAAATTTACCAGTGGCTTAACCTTGTTTAGTATTTGTATCAGCGTTTTTCTATTACTGAGTGTCGATACGGTGCGTAAAGAGGCTAAGCATAGTTTTACCAATACGATTTCAGGCACAGACTTATTAGTCGGCGCGAGAAGTGGTTCGGTGCAGTTGTTATTGTATTCCGTTTTTCGTATTGGCAATGCAACCAACAATATCGGCTGGGATAGTTATCAAAAAATCTCTTCACACAAGTCGGTTGCCTGGGCTATTCCAATTTCACTTGGGGACTCTCACAAAGGCTATAGAGTGATGGGCACCACGCAGGATTATTTCAAACACTACCGCTTTGCTGATGACAGAGGGCTGGACTTCGAGCAAGGGAAGCACTTTGACGGGGTTTATGATGCGGTGATTGGTGCTGAGATTGCGGAAAGCTTAGGCTATAAAATTGGTGATCAGCTGACCTTGGCGCACGGTGTTAACGATACCGGGTTCTCCCGGCATGATGATAAACCTTTTATACTAACTGGCATACTTGCCCGCACAGGCACGCCTGTTGATCGAACGATTCATGTTAGTTTGGAAGGTATTGAAGCATTACATATTGATTGGCAGTCGGGTACACAATCTCGGAACAAGGTCACTGCAGAACAAACGCTAGAAATGGATCTTCAACCAAAACAAATCACGGCATTTATGCTGGGCTTAAAGTCGAAAATGGAAATTTTCCGTATCCAGCGAGCGATAAACAAATACAAAAAAGAACCCTTATTAGCTGTATTGCCAGGCCTTGCTTTGGGGGAATTGTGGCAGTTAATTGGTGTGGCCGAAAAGGCTTTGCTGATTATTGCAGTCTTCGTTTTATTGAATAGCTTCGTTGGCTTATTAACGGGTATTCTTAGCAGTTTAAATGAACGTCGGCGCGAAATTGCGATTCTCCGTTCTTTAGGTTGCCGGCCGAACCAGATATTTGTACTGCTGGCCTCAGAGTCCTTGCTGTTTGCAGTGCTTGGGTGTGCGCTAGGGTTGGCGGTATTTTTCGGTGCTGTATTGATGAGTCAATCTTTATTGCAAGGCTATGGCTTAACGATATCGCTGACTAGCTTCGGTTCTGAGCAGCTTGCCTTGGTGGCAGCGGTCGTCGGTATGAGTTTGTTAATCGGCTGTATACCGGGCTATCGAGCCTATAAACAATCTTTAGCTGACGGCATGTCGATCAAACTTTAGGAGAAAGTAAATGAAGCTACTAAGAGTGCTTTTAGTTGTGTTGCTTGTTGTCTCTCCGCTTGCTTTTGCAATAGGGAAAGACACGTATAAAGAGATATCCTGGGATGATTTAATGCCCGAAGGTTGGGAGCCTCCGGTGCCACAAGAGCAGGAGTTTTTCGAAGGAGAGTCTTTCGAAAGCGGCGCCTTTGAAGGTGAGTCATTCGAGGGGCAGGCTTACGATGGGGACCTAAACCCAATACCTGCTCAGGTTCAGGAGCCTGCACCAGTCGTGAAATCTCTTGATCAACAGAAACTCAAGATTCCGGGTTATATTATTCCTCTCAAATTCACCGCTGACTCGGTGTCGGAATTCTTGCTGGTACCCTATGTAGGAGCTTGCATTCATGTACCGCCGCCTCCTGAAAATCAGATCGTTTATGTGACTTTAAAAGAGCCCTTAATGACTAGTGAATTTTGGACGCCTGTCTGGGTAAGTGGGGTAATGAAGGCGAAGTTGTCGATGACTGAATTTGCGACTGCGGGCTACCACATGACTGATGCCATCACCGAGGTTTATGAGTATTAAATAGATATTTAGGCCCAGAGTAAGAACGCCAGTTTTTACTCCGGGCGGTATGGCACTTACTTAAACTGAATTTCACTTTTTTACAGTGGGTGCCTAGAAAAACATTATTCCTCTGTGCAGCAAAGCGCTCTGTGCCCTCTGTGGTTAAGGGCCTTAATCTTGAAGATCAAGACACCAAAAATGAATCCACCACAAAGGACACAGAGCGGCCGATGGTCTGCACGGAGAAAACCAAAAGAAGGGCCCTTAAATGAATGGCTCTTATTTAATCTGAATTGCACCCTATAGATAAACATGTATTCAGATTGAAAATATGCTTAAGCAAGTGCCGTTCTACTCTGACTCCAAATAAACTGACACAAAATTGTCACATTTAGTTGAGAGACTCACCTTCTCTTTTGAACTAGGTGACCCTCTTGTTTTCAGATCGACGAATTCGTACATCGTTAATCGCTATTGTTGCAGACTTGATATTAACGGCCATCAAGTTAGTAACATCGTGGATAACAGGCAGTACAGCGCTACTTGCTGACGCTTATCACTCCCTGTCTGATATTTTGGTCTCGCTTACCTTACTTTGTGGCATCTGTATTCGCGTTTCTGTCGAGAAAGGGCGCTTATCCATTTCTGAAGAAAAAGCGCATCAGCTGGAATCTATTCTGGCGATCATAATGTCCTGCTTGATTCTTTACGTTCCGGTAGAAATTATTCAGGAAATAAAATCCCAAGAGGCAGAAGATTTACAACATTTATGGGTTGGCATCGTAGGTATATTGTTATGTATAGCGATTGCTTGGTTAATGTCTCGTTTAAAAACCTGGGTAGGTAAAGAAACTAAATCCATGGCTCTGGTGGCGGATGGTTATCATAGTCAACTCGATGTATTTTCTTCAATTGCGGTCTTGCTTTCATTGATAGGTACAATGATAGGTATCTACCTCGATGAGATTGTCGCAGTGATTATTGCTGTGATGGTTACGATAGCCGGCCTTGAGCTTTTGATTTCGGGTATTAAGAGTTTGCTTACCGGTGCAGAGCTGAAGCAAGTATCGTTGATGGATAAACTGATGGATATGCCGTCGGTTCAGCACCTCCAGCATCATTCTAAACAGCTTAGAAAACCTGCAAACCTGGCGATATTTGCTGCATTGCTGGGCACTGCTTATTTACTCAGTGGCTTTCGTATCGTACCTCACGGGCACGTTGCTTATGGCCACCTCCTGCATCATTTTGATAATGAGCACTTGTCTCCAGGTTTATACTATAAGGCTCCTTGGCCGCTTGGAGGGCTAGTCATTCTTCAAGACAGTAATATCTTGAGTGTTGATACCGATAGTGCCCGTAAGAATATAGAGCAAGAAAGTTCTGTTGCCAGCGGTCTGTGGCAAAACAAAATTGATGGAAAAAGTCCTCAGGTGAAAGGCGAAGGAGAGTTCTTCCTAAGCCGTGATGAAAACCTGGTCGATATTAATCTAAAGCTGCACTTCTCGCTGGAACCTTACCATCAGTTGTTGCTCGATCCGGCAGTTCAAAAGGATATTCTTGGCGGCTATGCAGAATCTGCTTTGCTTACGCTTGCGGCAGAGAACGAGTACCTGACTTTACTTAATGGGCCGAGAAAGCCTTTAGAGAGTCGACTAAATAAGCTGATACGTGAAGACCTATCTGCTTCCGGTTTGGAACTTCGTTACATTCGCTCTCATATCCAATCTATTAAAGCTCCTCCTAGTGTCGTCGATTCGCACTGGAAAAGATTCAATGCTTATCAAAAGATGCTAAAGGCTAAATTGAGTGCTGACTCCAAAAGCCAGGAAGATTTGGCGAATGCCAATGCAAAAGCCTTAGGAGAAGTTAATCGTGCTCAAGCAACGAAGACAGAACAAATAGAGCGTGCCGAGGGAGATATCAATCGATACTTGCCTTTGCAAAGTTTATTTCAGAACCAAACCGAAGCGCTTCATTATCAGAGCCGTCAAAATAACTTGGCAAAACAAGTTAAGGGTAAACAACTTACAGTGATAGACCCAAAGATTTCCAATCAGCAGCTTCGATTATGGTTACCGCAAAACGATCGTCGCTAACTTTCTAATACATGAGGTTAAGAGTGTGAAAAGAATTTCCTGGATTCTTGGAGTCCTGATAATCATGGTCTACCTGCTGACGACTTGTCTGGTAGTGGTGAAAGAAAATGAAGCTGCCGTCATTATGCAGTTTGGGAAACCTGTTCGCACCATCACTCAAGCAGGGCTAACGGTTAAATTGCCTGCGCCTATTCAGACCAAGGTATTTATGGATAAGCGAATGCAGTTACTTAAGCTACCTGCATCTGAATATGTGACAAGCGATCGTCGAAATTTAGTGATTCAGAGCTTCGCTTTATGGCGAATTTCAAAGCCTGAGCTTTTTCTGGGTAGTTTGCGTAATCTCGAAGTCGCCCAATCGAGGCTGACCGATCTGGTGACGTCTAATATCGGTGCTGCAATAGGTCATGCGACCTTGAGTGGCATATTCTCTACAAGGCCTGACAAATCCAGTTTGCGAAGCATATTTGAGGAAATTACTGCAAATAGTGCTCCGGTTGCCTTACAGGATTACGGTATTGAAGTGCTTGCTATTCGCCCGAACCGTTTTGGTTTCCCTAGGCAAAATGTTCAGGCTATCTATGACCGTATGATTGCAGAGCAAAAACGTATTGCTGCTCGCTATCGTGCCGAAGGTACTGAAGAGGCTGAAAAAATTAAGGCTGAATCTGAACGAGAGGTACGTGAGCTTTTGGCTAAAGCGCATCGAGAGTCGCAAACCATGTTGGGTGAAGGGGAAGCCAGAGCAACCGAAATATTTACCGAGGCTTATGCCCAAGACCCCGAATACTATCAGTTTCGAAAAAGCATGGATTTATACAAAGACATGATGGGCAACGATACGACCTTGGTTCTATCTAGTGAGTCACCACTCGTCCAGCGCTTGTTGGAGAGCCCCGGAGCGTCAGATGCATATGCTAAGTGATTTAAGAAATATACTCGCATCAAATAAGCATGTCTTGTGGGTGATCTTTTTAGGGCTCTTGCCGTTGATATATCTCTTAAGTGGCTTTTACTCTGTAGGGCCTGAGCAGCGTGGAATATTATTGCGATTCGGAAAGATAGTCGACGATCAGGTCTTGCCTGGCATGCATTATCATTTACCTTGGCCCATGGAGACGGTAGAGAAGATACAGGCGACTTCGGTACGCTCAATGGAACTGAACATGGTGGAGGAAACATCGGCGCCAATTCAGCGGGAACTGACAACGGGTGATCAGAACTTATTGGAGGTCAGTCTGATACTTCAATATACCATAGAGGAGCCTGGCATCTTTCGTACGCAGGCGCTCGACCCTGAAGCGCTGCTATTTGAAGTATCATCCGCTGAGGTGATCCAATATATCGCCAGCAAACCAATTAACGACTTGTTAACAACGGGTCGAATTCAATTTCAAAGCTATCTAAAGAACTCCATTCAACAGCAGGCACGGGACTTGAATTTAGGTATCAGGTTGACTGCGATCCAAATTAAAAAGCTGAAGCCTCCCGGTTCTATTAAAAAGAATTTTGATCAAGCAACGATCGCGAGAACGGAAAAAAGAAAAAGAGTTCAGGAGCAGAAAAGCATAAGAAACTCTAGAATGGCTCAAGCGCGAGGTGAGGCCAATGCCTTGCATCAATCTGCCAAAGCGACAATCGAAGAAGAAATACAGAAAGCCGAAGGTGCCAGTGCCAGCTTTATTAGTAATCTGAACGAATACCGCAAGAACCCAGACTGGGTGATGCAGCAATCTCGCTTAATAACGCTTAAGTCTCTATTAAGTGAATCTCGACTAATTGTGGTGCCCGCGTTATAGCGCTATAACGCAAGTGGCGCGGTGCGTTTTTATGTGGTTTTTCTGCTCTATATTGATGAAACCGTATTTTTTAATTCACATAAATGTCACTAAACTTTCACTTCCGCTCTGCAAACTTTCGCATGCAAAAAACATCTATTCTAAGATTTTTTATTTGAGGAAGAGTTACGATGAGTGTGAGTTCTAAGTTTACAAAAAGACCTTTAGTGTCGGCCATTTTTCTTGCAACCTTAGCGCTAGCAGGCTGTGAAGATGGTGATGATGGTGAGGCGGGTGCTGCAGGTGCAGCTGGTGTAGCAGGTGTTGATGGAACGAATGGTACTGATGGTACTAACGGTACAGATGGCGCTGATGGTGCAGACGGTAGCGATGGTATTTCTAACTATATTCCTATGGGGCTAAAGCGCTATGCAACAGCGCCAGTTGGTGCAGAATTCACCGGTATGTTCTTAAATACTGATGGCACATTATTCTTAAACGTTCAGCACCCAAGTTCTTCAAATACAACTGCTGACGCAGACGGCAAGATTTTTGACAAGGGCACTGTAGGTGTTGTTGTTGGTGAAGACTTCAATAACTTCCCGGCTAACTTTGCTGCCTTGGATGCGCCAATTGCAACTGCTGATAAAGAAGTGGTTATGACAGCAACAGGTCGTTATCAAGTTCTTGCTCAGCAAGAAGATACTTTGGTCGATGGCAATGAGATGGGTGATATTCTTGCTGCCGATGGCACGACTCTGATTAAGAGCTCTAATGACCCGGATTTTAACGGTGTTATCTCTGACGGTGGTACAGGCTTCTACCTATACACTAACTGGGAAGACCGCCCAGGAAGCATGAGCCGTATGAACCTAAGCAACCTTGGCGCAGGTGAGACGGGTTACCAAAATATATCTCTTGAAGGTATGTTAGATTTCTCTTCAGTTGATGGAACGTGGGTAAACTGCTTCGGTACTGTCAGTCCTTGGGGCACGCCTTTGACAGCAGAAGAGCTTTACTTTGATGACACGGCTGATTGGTTTGATGAATCATATCAATACTTCAGCAACCCTCAATCACTTGCTCAGTACTTGGGTTACCCAACTGACGGTTCTGGTGCATGGCCAAACCCGTACAAGTATGGCTACATTGTTGAAGTCGGTACGTCTAGCACTGCTGCAGACCCAGCGCTTGCAAACGTAGAACTAAATAAACTTGAGCTTCAAGGCCGCTTCTCTCACGAAAACAGCGTAGTGATGCCTGACCAGAAAACAGTATTCTTGAGTGATGACGGAACGGGTGTTGTGTTCTTCAAGTTTGTTGCTGATGCAGCAGGTGATATGAGCTCTGGTACTTTATACGCTGCGAAAGTCACTCAGACGAATGGTGTTAGCGATCCTTCTGAAGCTGCTTTTGCAATTGAGTGGATTGAGCTTGCGCACGGTGCTGAAGCTGATATCGAAGCTGCAATTGCTGAATATGATGCGGGCACACTTGCTAGCCCAAGCTATATTACTGATCAGCAAATCAATGATTGGGCTGAAGCTAAGCTTTCTCAGGATCTAGATGGCAGCGGTTCTGTTGCAGCTGATCCCTTTACTGATGACCGTCCTGCTTTCCTAGAGAGCCGTAAAGCAGCTGTTGCTTTGGGCGCGACGGGTGAGTTCCGTAAGATGGAAGGTGTTGTTATCAACTATGGTCTTGCAGATAACTGGTGGAATGCTGGTGCTGCTGATGGTGATCAGGCTTACATGTATATGGCTATGTCATCATTTGACAAAACAATGGCTGATGATGAAGGTGATATCCAGCTAGACGGCACTCACGGCCCATGCGGTGTGGTATATCGTATGACCTTGAAAGAAAACGCTGGCAACGTAGACGTTGATACTATGGTTCCTGCAATTGTAGGTGGCCCATACTACTCTGATCGTGATGTGAATGAGTGTAGTGTTAACAATATCTCTAACCCGGATAACCTAGCTGTAATGGACGACGGTCGTCTATTGATTGGTGAAGATACTGGGAATCATGAAAACAATGTTATCTGGGTATATGAAGATCCAGCACTGTAGTTTTCATTAAGTTAGTACTCTAAGAGTACTGTAAGGGGAGGGCGAATTGTTGCCCTCCTTTTTTCTCAGACACTAAAGAAATTCTTATGAAATATATTAACCTATTGGCCTTACTTGTTCTGATGAGTGCTTGTAGCAGTGATTCGAATACGAGCAAGAGCAACACACAAAATGACCCTGATGCTGAAACAGAGCTATTAGCGAGTCTTAATTTCCCGACAGAGATTAATGAGGGAACATCAGGTCAGCTTCGTGCGACGGAAGATGGCATTACCTATAACAAAGAAGCGATTGTCCCTCCTCAGTGTTATACCAAACATGAAGCAAAGCACAATCCATGTATGGCTTGTCACCAGACACATCCTTTTGGCTCCAGCACAAACTATATGGCCGATGGCGTATTACAGGCAGAATATGCTTTCTCTGATGTTGGGGTGACCAATCATTGGAAGAACTTGTTTGAAGATAAGACTGAAAAGGTTGGTCAGATCTCAGATCAAGAGGTTATTGATTACATTAATACGGATAACTACACGCCTTTAATTGAGCAATTAGAAGCAAGTTCGGATTGGGAAGGCCCTATCCCAAAACTTGTAAATTTACAGCAAGGCGCAGATGCTTTTGACGACGAAGGCATTGCCAAAGACGGCAGCTACTGGGTCGCATTTAATTACAAACCTCAACCTAGCACCTTTTGGCCAACAAATGGCTCTACAGATGACGTAATGGTGCGCTTACCTGAAGAATTCAGAGCGGCTGCCGAGAGTTGTACTAACGATACCAGTGCTTATTCACGAGATACTTATTTAGCTAACCTTGCGATTATGGAAGCGGCGATTAAAAACCTGGATTCAGTATCCTTGCCACAAGTTGATGAGCGCGTATTTTGTACCGACTTGAATAATGATGGTCACCTTGGTGTGATTTACGAAATCGATAGACCCGCTTTCTATGTGGGGCAAGCGTCTGATGTAGCGGTCGTACCAATGCTTTACCCTGAAGGTGTTCAATTCCTTCATACTGTTCGTTATGTAGGCGTGTCAGCTGATGGTGATATAGGTGTGTCACCACGAATGAAGGAAGTGCGTTACATGCGCAAATTCAAATTGTTTGATGAGCCTGATTTGATTTCCATGTATGGCAACGAGCGACAAGAAAAGATTGATGAAATATTGCCGAAGTATATCAATCGTGGTGATCATGGGCTTGATAACAGCTTTGGCTGGATGATTCTGGGCTTCATAGAAAATGCCGACGGTTCAATGCGTAGACAAAGCTATGAAGAACATAACTTCTGCATGGGTTGTCATACCTCGATTGGCAGTACGATAGATCAGACTTTTGCATTTCCACGGAAGGTTACAGGCTCTGAAGGTTGGGGCTATATTAACTTGAAGGGCATGAAAGATGCGCCGGTAATGGGTGATACCGAAGGTGAAATCCTGGACTACCTAAAGCGAGTTGGTGGTGGCGATGAGTTTCGTGAGAACGGTGAAATGCTAGAGAAATGGTTTAATGAAGACGGGACAGTTAAGGAAGAAGAGGTGGTTGCCGCCGATGTATATGAGCTGCTAACGCCTTCTGTTCGTCGAGCACTTGATTTAAACAAAGCCTACATGACCATTGTTGCTGACCAGGACTTTATCCATGGTCGAGACGCGAACATTACGCCGGTGACAAATGTTTATAAGGAAGTGGACCCGGATACTGCGCCGACGCTACCAGCAGATAAACAGCGTATGAAAGATATTCGTTTGCAGTGGTAAGTGGCATATGAAATGAGAAGGGGGCTTAATATAAGTCCCCTTCTGCGTTTTGGTATTTCCTTTTTAGTGTTTGCCCTTTAACGCGTGACAAACTCTGGGCCAGCGCCCATGCTCCAAATAATGACGGTGCCGATTAATGTTGTCACCAGATAAACCAGAGAAACTGTTAATATCGCACCGACAAAGAAGAAGGCTTGATCCTGGGATATCTTCAGTACATGAGGTAAACCGTCATACATCAGGTAAGCTGCATAACCCGCTGCTGCGAGGAAAATAGCAGCATTCACCCAAGGCTCTGGGTACAGTGGTGCTAAACCAGCTAGGAACAGAGGCGTGCAGGAGTAAGCGACGAGTGCTATTCCGTTCGCGGCAAACTCATCATGGCCACTGCCATAGTTGCGAGACATCCAGTCAATCATAAAGCCAATAAAGTAAATGCCCGCGACCATGGCGACATAAGTCAAAATACTGAGCGTCATTGCACTCGATTGAGAAAGGTAAACTAACTGGCCTTCACCCACTTGCCAACCATATTGAGTGGTTGAAATGTAGGCGCATACTGGGGCAATCAAGGCGAGAAGGCAGATATAGGCGGCCATCTTAAGCGGGCTTGAATGTTCTTTTCTTATTGATTCCCACTCTTCATCGGGGTGTGTGAACATTCCAGGGACATGACTTAATAACATACGGTAAACCTCTATTGATCATTATTGTTTTTTAGGAGTTACTGCGCTGTCTATTTCTTAGACAGTTTTATTATAGGCCAGTCAGGGTTCAGAAGCTTAGATCTCTTTGCACTTAAAAAACGACGTGTACTTCCCCTTTGTTCTTATGAACTCCGCTTTTGAGTGAGCGTAGGAAGGCTTACACTTTGCGAAACAGATAATCATCCATATAACTTTCACCTCGTTGAATGGAGGCGAAATGCTCGAGTTCCAGGTGCTCGTTTATATTTCTGAGTTCACCTGGCTCTAGGCAGAAGCGACGGGAAAAGCCGTTTTTCTCATGATGGGTGAGGTTAAAGGTGCTCAAAAGTAACTTTCCACCGGGGCGTAACAGTGCGATGAACAGGGGCCAATAATGAGGCGCTGGTTTAAAGTGCGTCATCACGATGTTATCAAACGTCTCTAGCTCGTTTAGTTGTTCTGGGTGATCGAGGTCTAAGGTATAAGTGCTTACTTCTAGGTTTTTCTCTTGTGCGAAGGTGTTCAGTCGATCCAGGGCGACTTCTGATATGTCGGCAGCCGATACAGTAAAGCCTTTCGCGGCTAGGAATAAGGCTGCTGCACCGTCGCCACTGGCAATATCAAGCACACTGCCGGGTAGGAGCTGGTCTAAAGCCTCCTCGATAAAAGCGGGTGCTTTCGCTTGAATCATCGGGCGCTCGCTAAAGCGCTTATTCCAGCGAGCTTGGTCTTCTTTCATGGTCTTCTCTTTCTAGTGAGTAGGCTTGCTAACAAGAATAAAAGGGCTGAGGGTTTAATTCTCGCCCTCAAGTAGCCAGACATATTCAGTGATAGGAAAGGCTGCTGAAAACTTGTCTGAAACCTTCGTGCTATCAAGGG
>NZ_LWFZ01001039.1:0-1098 GCF_001635225.1 Oleiphilus sp. HI0086 | reverse complement strand
AAGGTTCCCAGTATTGATCGCCCTAACAACATCAAAGCACCGGTATTTCCTGAGCTTACACAAGCTTGAGCTTGACCAGACTTGACCAGTTGGAGTGCCACAGCCATCGAGGAATCTTGCTTACTGCGCAGCACACGAGAAGGACGGTCATCCATAGAGACAACGGTTTCGGCGTGAACAATCGATATTGATGGATTTTCTGGGTAGGAGTGCAACAAAGCCTCCAATTCAACCTGTTTTCCAACAAGGATGATATTGAAGGCTTTGCTTTGGCAGCTGGCTGCCGGAGACGCTTGAGAAGCATCATTTGACTGAAGCTTTTCAAGATAGGCAAAAACAGCAGGGACAACAACCTGAGGGCCATCATCGCCACTCATTGCATCAACTGCAATGGTGATTCCTACAGACATTTCGCCGTCTTCAGAAACTAGTATTTACGTACTAGTCTTCTAATGTCTCAATTACTTTCTTGCCACGGTAGAAACCGTCAGCAGAAACGTGGTGACGCAAGTGCTTCTCACCTGTAGTTGGATCTACAGATAAAGTTGCAGTGCCTAGCGCGTCATGTGAACGACGCATGCCACGTCTTGAACGAGTTTTCTTACTTTTTTGAACAGCCATATTTGTTCTCCCGCGGGTATTTCAAATCAATTGATGAGCTTAGCTCACCGATTATTTCTTTAAATTCAGTTCTGAAAGCACGCTGAAAGGATTCTCTTTGGTCTCTTCGACCTCACTTTCAACACTCTCTTCAATATCACCTTCGTTATACTCTTCAGGTTCGCAATCATCATGATAAGCGAACATTGGCAAACTCAGGATCAATTCTTCTTCTATCACATCCAGTAAAACAAGCTTTTCATCTTCCACCAATAAAGGTTCATAAACACGCGGAAGGTTTTGCGCTTGCTCGTCACTCATTACAATTCCGAGCTGAAACTCAGAACTTATTGTCTTTTTGACCGGATGTAAGCAGCGCTGGCAAAGCAAGTTCAATTCAGCTGAAAGCTTGCCCTTCAATATACGCAGCCTTTGCTCATCCCGTCCAAATTCCAAGTCAATATTAACGACACCCTCAGAATCCACTAACATTGAAGT
>NZ_LWFZ01001038.1:0-1507 GCF_001635225.1 Oleiphilus sp. HI0086 | reverse complement strand
CTCGGTCAAACCTTCGGGTTCCATTTCTTCCGACAGCTCTGTAAAACCTTTGATGTCAGAGAAGAAGATAGATAGACGCTTGCGCTGTGTTTCCAGGCGCACGTCACGTTCGCCGGTAAAAATTGACTGCCAGACTTGTGGAGATAGGTATTTAGCAAGCTTGTGAGAAAGCGATATAGACTGCTCTCTTTGTGTCTGAATCTGGTGCTTGGCCTTATGTAAGGCTTCGGCTTGTTGGTGGGTATAGTAAGCAGTAACCGAGACATAGACTGTAGCGCTAATACCGGCCACTAGATCGACAATCATTGGTGCGTGAGGCGCGAAGTCAAGGCCGAATATCATGGAGGAAATAATGGTGGAGGTAAGTAAGATTAGGTTGCCTTTGAGCCAGGTCGACATACCTCCAACGACGATGAAGCTAAAACTCGCCATGAGAATATTGAATATGGTTGCCGTCGGGCTGAAGTCAATTAGTACAATAATGACACCGACCAAAGCGCCATCTATTAGTAGTGTGTTCTCACGTGCTGCAGCGCTTTGCTCTAGCTTTAAATGTCTAATAACAAAGTAAAGAAGGTGTGGCCATAACATGGCCGCAGGAATAAACCAGATCAAGTAGTCGTGGAAATGTCCTTCAAGAACACCGACCGCCATCGTGATACTAGACGTCAAATAAGCCAAAACCCTGCCGTTGTATGCGGGCATGACTGACGGTGGCGTATCTATTTTGTCGGTGGAGTGTTGTGTCGCCTTATTCTGTGTTGACGATTTTTTATTAGATATTTTCAATGGGATCATTTTTTCATACATCTCTGATAAGCAGCAAAGGTTATCAGTTCCCTTATATATAGACAAATTTTGCTTACACTGTTTTAATTTCGTTCTTGGGAAATAGCGCTTGCACTAAGGTTTCGTGATCTAAATGTGGTTATATCATTATGTTCACCTGAAAAGAATAGTGCAGGTTAGGTAGCTTATATTAAAGCAGGAGATACGCGGGTATGAATGAGCATAAAACAATTGATGAGGCGGGCTCTCATGCGGTGTTGGAAATATTGAAGTCCAGGGTTTCTCATCCTCGCTTGAGTGCTCCTGCCCCAAGCCCTGATCAAATGGAAACTGTTTTTCAAGCAGCGCTTAGGACGCCTGACCATAAATGCTTAAAGCCATGGCGATTTCTTGTGATCGAAGGGGACTCGTTACATCGTCTGGGTGATTTGTTTTGTCAGGCTGCTGAAGCGAATGAGGGAAAGCTTAGTGAAGCGCAAGAAAATAAATACCGCTCAATGCCGCTTCGGGCACCCAAGATCATCGTTGCTGTGTCCAAAAACATCGAACACCCTAAAGTACCTTTCGAAGAGCAGGTTGTGTCCTGCGGCGTTGCGGTGGGTTATATGTTGTTAGCGCTTCAGGCGCAGGGCTTTGGTGGTATTTGGCGTACCGGAGAAATGGCATTGAATGGCGACGTGAAGCAAGGCCTGGGTTTATCGCTCGAGGAGTCTATCGT
>NZ_LWFZ01001037.1:0-825 GCF_001635225.1 Oleiphilus sp. HI0086 | reverse complement strand
TCGGGTAGATTCGCATCGAGTTTAGACCGCACCCATTCTTCCTTTTCGAGGTCATAGAGTTCCGGGTCGATAACTAGCTTTCTAGTAGACTTCTTCCAATCGGTAGCAGCAAAAGCTTCCACCTCCAAACCGTGTGTAGCAATAAATCGCTCAGCAAATCCCCAGGTTCGCATCACTTCAATAGCGGTTACAGATTTACTAACACCACTACTACCCCCGATGCTCATTCCTGCTAGAGATGCCAAGCCGCCAAACTGGCCTGCTAATCTGGAGAGTCCGCCACCATCCCCGCCATTTGAAACAGGAACCAACACTGCCGAAGCGCGATATTCATTTTTGACACTTAAAGCATAGAGAACAGAGCCAATCGCAAATAACAGTGTGATCAATATCACTATCAACTTTTTCTGAAATAAAACTCTAAACAGGACTCGTAAATCAACCTGTTCTTCCATTTTCGGTCCAGTTTGATCATATTCTTTATTATCCATTTCCACTTAAGACACCTGAGCTGTATTATCTTCTTTTAGTGAATAAGCAGGAATTACTGCGTTAGAACACAAATATTGAACAATCTTATCAACACATACATCTACGGAGGTCGTCGCTGTATCAACTACAATTTCAGGTTTCTCGGGGTTTTCGTAATCTGAGCTTATACCGGTAAAGTTTTTGATTTCACCGGTTCTTGCTTTTTTATACAAACCTTTAGGGTCACGGTCTTCACATACATCCAACGGAGTGTTAACAAATACTTCGATAAACTCTCCGTGACAAAACATATCACGAACCATGCGTCGTTCACTTCGAAATGGAGAAATAAAC
>NZ_LWFZ01001036.1:0-1019 GCF_001635225.1 Oleiphilus sp. HI0086 | reverse complement strand
TCTCAAGGATTGTTAGCGATGAACCTGAATGGCAGCGCCAAAGATATTCGCAATGGTTGCGATTTAGAGTAGTTGGTCTATTGTCAAAGGATAAAGTTCAAGCGAATAAACATTCAGAATATGAAGGGTTAGTTCTGCAGCTCATGCCGTAAACCATGAGCGCAGTTTCTGAAGCAGGTACTTGGTTTTCAAAAACGGGTTTTCAAAAACAGGTTTCAATTTACATTGATGAAGAGAGTTTGAAGTTATGAAAAAAATGTCCGGCTTTACATTAATTGAGTTAGTGGTCGTGATTGCCGTGCTAGCTATTCTTTCTGCGGTGGCCTTCCCGAAGTTTGCCGAGATTTCTGACGAGGCGCATCGATCGGCTGTTGAAGGCGCTGGTGGTAGTTTTACCTCGTCGGTTTCACTGGTTAGAGCCCAGTGGCTGGCAAACGGTACCCGTACCGCCATTACAGACTTACCTGGATATGGTGAACCAGATAATGTTATCGATGTTAGTGTCGATGGCTGGCCAACAGGCGTAAATGGTAACACCAACCCCAGTGGAATGACCGCTGCTGAGTGTAATGCACTGTGGGGGGCATTAATGAATACTAATGGCCTAACGACGTCGACAGCCGTGGGTGAAGACTACCTGACAACGGTGAATTCTGGTGATTGTCGATATACCTATCAGGCAACAGTTGATGGACATAACGTTGAGTATGACCCGAACACCGGCACTGTCTATACAGATATTCAGCCTTAAGCAGTTTTATTAAGAAAGTAAGCTTTGTTGTTACGATTTTTAAACAAAAACATACATTAATGATGTGCGAAGTTTTAAAAGCATGTCTATAGTTAAATCAATAGATTAGTGAACGAAGTTTTAGTGCTACTTAAACTTGGCGTTAAGTCCAAGAAGCATTAACTTTTAATTTTAACGAACGAAAGCAGTAAATAATTATTAAGATTTAGGAGCTCTACTCATGAAGCGTCAAGCGGGTTTTACACTCATCGAATTGGTCATGGTTATC
>NZ_LWFZ01001035.1:0-733 GCF_001635225.1 Oleiphilus sp. HI0086 | reverse complement strand
TGGGTAGATAGGCTTGACGCTCACCAAGCTCATTCTTCGCTTCCAACATGACAGAAGGGAAAATACCGGGCACTGCACACGAAGCAAGCACAGCAGTACGAATATAAACATTTGGTGAAGTAATCGCATTCAACAAACGAGAGGTCTGATGGAGTTCTGCAGGCGCTACGGAAATATTGATCCGACGGCCTGTGAGTTCATACGCTTCTTGGAAGGTCAGATCAGGTACCAAACGATTGAGCACATGCTCTTCAAAATCTTTGATATCAGCGCGCTTTCTCTTTCCATACAAGAGCTTTTTAAGCCAGCCTGCATTTTCTTTCGCCTCAGCTAACATTCTCACTGGCTGAATGAGTTCTTTTAGCTCCAAATCTGTATGCGTACCAAATATGGCTGTAATGACCGAGCCCGCACTAGCGCCTGATATAACACTTGGTAGAAGATTTTGCTGAAGCAAGGCTTTTACAACACCAATGTGGAAATGTCCAAGTGCACCGCCGCCACTGAGCATCAGCGCTGTTCGGCCGTAGCAAAGGCTGGCTCGATGAAAGAAGTCTAGGCGCTCTTCATAATCGATCTGCGAGGCATCTAATTCTGCGATATGCTCTATGGACTCAACTATCTCATCGACATACTCTTCGATAAGTTTCTTCGTACCATACTTGGCATGGTTATAGAGAACAGGCTTACCCATTCCCCCCATATTGCCATGTATACCTTCATTCAGAGCGAA
>NZ_LWFZ01001034.1:0-810 GCF_001635225.1 Oleiphilus sp. HI0086 | reverse complement strand
GTTGTCGGTAATAAGCAACACCTGCGGCTTGTGCAGCAATTCGGTCAGTGGCGTAGGTCATTGCCAAATAGCCTTGGACTCCTGCCTGGATGATATTTCCTACCACGTCATGTTTCGTCAAACTCGCTGAATTGTCTGCTTCAAGCTGTGCTTGGGTATTTTCCAACTTTGTTTGTAAGTCCTCGAGTTGTGTTGGGCTGATCCCTTGCATATCAATTCCAATCGCTTGGTATTGGCCAGCCACAACATTGTTTTCAGTAAACTTGAAGCTCTGTTGTGCCGGTGCAAAACCTAAACGTGTCTTTAAGGACTCACCTAAGGCAATTGCTGGCGTACTGTGTACCACCTCACCGTCAACCGTTAACTCACCAATCATTTGAATTGCACCTGCGGGTAAACTGCTTGGCAGATCATCAACAGTTTCAATCGTCTCGGGTAAATAGCTTTCGATCGCCGCTTCATCGTCTGCCGTAGCGGGACGGAAGCTGAAGGCGATATCTTTACCTACAAGATTAGTCGTGAAGTCTGATAATTCAAAGTATTCACTCCCCCAGCTGAAGCTTTGGCCATAATCGTAACTGATGGCAGAACCCACTTGATAATGGAACTTATGAAATAAGGTTTCAGGAAGGTGATCAATGGTTGCGCTGAATTCAATCTCATAGCCCAGAGCAACTTCTTCAAGTGCTAAAAACTCGCTAGGAATGATGGTTTGCAAGCCCAACACATCGCCCAATGTTGCGTTTGGCGCATTGTTATTTAGATAGGTTTCCAATTCAGTTTGATAGTTGGCCAACTCCGTTTCAATTA
>NZ_LWFZ01001033.1:0-1661 GCF_001635225.1 Oleiphilus sp. HI0086 | reverse complement strand
GCAGGTATTGAACTCAGCGATCACAAGTAGTGATCGTACTCAGGTTCATCTCGAAGAGCTGAATCAAATTCAAAAAGCAATGCTGATCGTTAAGCGCGACCTTTCGCAAGTCATTGGTCGTTCGATACGAGACGAGTATGGCGACTATCAAAACGCACTGGATAGCAGCTCTGATTTTTATAAAATCCAATTTAGCCGAGTAGGCTGGCGTAATCCTTTAGACGATAAGCGTTCCGAGATTCAACGTGTCGCCTACGAGCTGGATAGTGAAAAGCTTGTAAGGCACTACTGGACAGCGCTTGATCAGACTCAGGACAGTGAAAGCATTCGAAAGACTCTCTTAAACGATATTGAATCTCTTGATTTTCGTTTTTTGAATGAGAGCGATGCATGGGTGGGTAAGTGGCCTGTTGAATCGCTTGACAGCGAGACCACTTCACCTGACCCGCGTCAAACAAACAACAGCTTACCCAAGGCAATTGAAATCGAAATAGCACATAAACGCTTCGGCAAGGTGAAGCGCTTGTTTGAGGTAGGGAGCTATTTTTCCGGCAAAGAGCTTGAATTAAGTGGCGGCGCATCTTCAGATAACGGTCTTGATGGCCAGAAGGCTAAAGACTGATGCCTCTGCTATATAGAACATACGGTATTCAGTACCCATGCTCAGTTAAAAAACAGGGCGGGGTCGCCTTGATGATTGTCATCTTTGTTTTCGCATTAGTTTCTATACTGTCTGTCGGTATGTACAACAGACAGAGTATTTTTGTTCAGCAGGCCGGTAATTTATTTGCCCAGTCTCAAGCGTATCAATACGCGATTGGCTCCGAGTTATATGCAAAGTGGTGGCTAAAAGATGATTGGGATAATGATAAAGATGTAGAAAAAGAATTCTATGATGACCTAGCCTTTCTTGAGTCCTCTTTAACAAGACCCTATGAAGGTGCAATTGTTTCGTCACAGTTTAATGATGTTCAAGGGAAGCTGAATCTAAATGACCTAGTCAGTGTGACAGGGGAAGTTATCCCTGTAATGAAGGAACGCTTCACTCGTTTATTTAATCGTTTGGCGATCGAAACGGTAAAGCTTGAGCAAATTATTGACTGGCTTGATGAAAATCAGGACTCAAGTGGTTTTGATGGGGCGGAAGATGGCGAGTATTTGTCCTTAGACCCTCCTTATAGAAATGCTGGCCAGCCTATGCTCGATATATCAGAATTACGATTACTTCCCACAATCAGTAATGAAGACTTCAAAAAACTATTAGAGCATGTCACTGTATTGCCTCAGGGTTGGGCTCCCGTTAATGTAAATACTGCAACAGCGGAAGTTTTACAGAGTTTAAGTGAAACCCTTACTGATGCCCAGGCAGATAGCTTGGTAGAAGCTCGTCAGGATAAGGCCTGGAAGAATATTGACGAGTTTAAGGCTGAGACTTTAGTTGCGGATGGAAAAATAAACTTTAATTACATCGGGGTTCGATCTGACTTTTACGAGTTAGCGACCGAAGTGACACTTTCCGAGCGCACGGTCAGGTTAAGAAGTGTACTCTATCGGAGTAACGAAGACGGGTCTTTACAGGTTCTTAGTCGTAACCAGGGCCAAAAATATTTAATTACCAAAGAGCAAGTGGCGCTATAATAAAACGATTAGCGTCGTTCAAA
>NZ_LWFZ01001032.1:0-1078 GCF_001635225.1 Oleiphilus sp. HI0086 | reverse complement strand
ATAAGAGACGTATCAAAGTTCGCGGGCCTCAGCCTTCAGGTTTGTCGATTAATCGTGATGAGGCTGGAGTGCCTCATGTCAAAGCATCATCTTTCAAGGACGCCCTTTGGGGGAGCGGTTATGCGCATGCAATAGATCGTGGCACGCAATTGCTAATGATGCGGATACTTGGGCAGGGTCGGCTAACGGAGCTGCTTTCGGATACTGAAGAGTCTTTGGCAATAGATAAGTTCTTTAGGCGAGCAAATTGGTATGGCAATTTAACGCAAGAGTTGAATAAGCTCGATGTCGTCTCACTATCACAGATTCAATCCTACTGTGATGGTGTCAATGCGGGCTTTTCAGCCGGTGAATTTTCTTTAATGAAGCTCTTGGGTTATCAGGCAGAACCTTGGAAAGTGCAGGATATTATTCTTATATCGCGAATGACGAGCTACCTGACTTTGGCGCAATCGCAGGCGGAAGTAGAACGTTTCTTTATTGAATTGACGCAATCAGGCGTCTCTACAGAAGCTCTGGCTGAACTATTTCCCATTGACGTTAAGCGTTTTGACCGTGAACTGGTGGAGAGTATTCAGCTTCAGGAACGAATTGTTCCGCGTGAAGTGATCTGGAATCAGGCCTTGCCTAGAATGATGGCGTCTAACAATTGGGTTGTCGCAGGCAGCCGTACAAAATCTGGGCGAGCAATCATGGCCAATGATCCTCACCTGGAAGTAAATCGTTTGCCCAATGTTTGGTGTGAGCAAAGCTTATCATGGAGCGGCGGTTCGCTAATCGGAATGGGGATGCCCGGTTTGCCTGGTGTGTTGGTTGGTCGCAATAAGCAGGTTGCCTGGGGAGTGACTTATACCTTCATGGATACGGTAGATAGTTGGGTAGAAGATTGTAAGGGTGGGCAGTATCGGAAAGACGGTGCTTGGCATGATTTCGCTACTCGCAGAGAGGTGATAAAACGGAAAAAGTCAGCGGATGTTGAGCTTTGTTATTACGAGAATAAGCATGGCGTACTCGAAGGTGATCCGGCTATCGCGGGTCATTACATTGCTACGCGTTGGGCTGCTGCAGATTCAGGTGC
>NZ_LWFZ01001031.1:0-1303 GCF_001635225.1 Oleiphilus sp. HI0086 | reverse complement strand
TTTGTAGGGTGAATAGGCTCTTGGGGTTGTAGCGCTCGCTAAGCCAGCCAGCAGGAATACGCCCTAGTGCACCGGTTAGAACCGGGGCCGAAAAGAATAATCCTAACTGTGTTGCGCTTAGGCTTAAGCTGTTTTGAAGTTCAAGCCCCAAAACGGCATAGAGTGTCCATACCGAAAAATTAGCAGCAAATGCTATGGTGGCAATGGTTAAGGCTCTGGCTGCGCCAGGGATCTCAAAATTCATTATGACGCTCTGATCGAAGGCTGTTTAACTCGGTTTATCCTCAAAGGTATTGTTGGTACAGAGGAGCTCGTTTATCTATTAAAGTGATTGATACCTATTAAATCAAAAAAACCTTGTGCATGTTTGTTCTAACCCTTTTGAGTTAGGGGGTATGAGTCGCCTACCTATAAGTGAGTAGGCTTTGTGATGCCTGCTGGCTTTGTGGCAAGGGAGTAAAAAATAAAGTAGGTATATGCGCTGTGCCGGGGCATTCTCAGGCCCTGCCTTACTTGACTCATATCAAGTAGGAAACCCTACACACGAAGCAGAATAGCGTCATACCCCTTTTTTGTATAGGAGGCTTTATGTCCACTGATCTTAAAATAAACCTGTTCGCTTTTGGCGACCCCAAGATTAAAACACTCCACTTTACGTGGTTTGCTTTTTTCTTAACCTTCATGGTTTGGTTTAACCATGCTCCGCTTTTGGTGTTTATGAAAGAAGCGTTTGATATGTCGAGTCAGCAGGTCAAAGCCCTGATGATTCTGAACGTTGCGCTAACAATTCCAGCACGTATCGTCATCGGTATTTTGGTGGATAAACTAGGGCCCAGAAAGGTTTATAGTACTTTACTTGTACTGGCAGGCGTCGTGTGTATAGCATTCGCACTGGCTCAATCTTATGAGCAGCTCGCAATGATGCGCTTTTTAATGGGCTTTGTTGGTGCCGGGTTTGTAATCGGTATCCGCATGGTTGGCGAATGGTTTCCTCATAAGTCTGTCGGTATCGCAGAAGGTATCTACGGTGGTTGGGGTAACTTTGGCTCAGCTGCATCGGCTATGCTATTGCCTACGCTGGCAATGATGTACGGTGGAGAAGATGGCTGGAGATATGCATTAGGTACAACAGGTATTGTTGCTAGTATCTATGGCCTTATTTACTATCAGGTAGTACGTGATACGCCAAAAGGTTCAACCTACTTTAAGCCTAAGAAAGCAGGTGGTTTGGAAGTAACAAGCTGGGGTGACTTTTACCTATACTTGTTCATGAATATTCCAATGTATGCAGCCTTAGCTGTGT
>NZ_LWFZ01001030.1:0-631 GCF_001635225.1 Oleiphilus sp. HI0086 | reverse complement strand
AAGATGATATTAGTCTTTTTCAGGCGCAAGCTTTGGCTGCGGCACTTGATAACGAGACTCTACCCGAGAAAGGTGATGCCTTACCTCCATTTTGGGAGTGGATGTATTTTCTGCCAACGCCAAAAGCCAGTGCAACAGGTGTTGATGGGCACCCGGATAAAGGTGGCTTTTTACCCCCTGTACCACTTCCTCGCAGGATGTGGGCGGCCGGTGAGGTTGAGTGTCATAAGGCTTTGATTATTGGCCAGCCGGCCTCTCGATTATCGACGATTGAATCTGTTGAACTTAAAACGGGTAGTACCGGCGTGTTGGTTTTCGTTAATGTTCGCCATGATATTTCACAAGCGGGTGAGCTGTGTATCAGCCAGGTACAGAATATTGTTTACCGGGAGCAACCAACAGAAAGAGCTGAGTTGCCACCAGGCAAGCCTGCGCTTTCTGAAGCCGATTTTTCGCAAGAAATCACGCCAAACCCAGTGTTGCTATACCGCTACTCGGCGCTGACTTATAACGGCCATCGTATTCATTATGATCGCGACTACGCGGTAAACGAAGAGCTGTATCCTGCCTTGGTTGTTCATGGGCCATTGCTGGTGACTTTATTGTTAGAACTTAAACGTCATAATATTGC
>NZ_LWFZ01001029.1:0-13961 GCF_001635225.1 Oleiphilus sp. HI0086 | reverse complement strand
GAGGACATTTAGTGGTAAACAAATCTAGCAAGTCGTGATTATCTTTGTCATATAGTACATCCGCCGCGGTGATCAGGTCGAGCTCTTCATCAAAAGCCATAAAGTCTTCAGAGTAGTCAAAGCTCAGAGAGTTGAGTTCGGCATTTGCACGACAAGCTTCAAGAGCGTCTGAGTCGATATCACAAGCTATGACTTTTTTGGCACCAGCCTTGGCAGCAGCGACTGCAACAACACCCGAGCCGCTACCAAAATCTAGCACTGTCTTACCACGCACATATTCCGGGTTCTCCAGAATGAACTGAGCCAAAACCTGTCCACTTGCCCAACAAAAAGACCAGTAGGCAGGTTCGGCCACAACAGCCTGTGCTTCGTCATGGCTAAGTGGGCCCTGTAATACAGCTGGGTCAAACAGATAAAGGCCGATTGCAGGGCAGGCGGGAGGTTTAGTCGCCTTGACACGACCTTTAGCGAGAGTTTTATTTAAGTTAGCGTTGAGTGTATCGACAGTATTCATGACATTTTAATGATGATTGACAGTGTTAAGTTGACCAGCTTGGTGTAGCTACTTTATGCTGCGAGGAATAATAACAACAGCATTTCGATGCATCATAGATAATACAATAAAGTTACTTTTAAACTAGGGTAAAAAAGGAAGACTATGGAAAATATAACTGAAACTACAGATAAGCTAGAAGGCTATGCTGATATAGCTGTAGAAGCTGCAATTCTTTACGGGCCAAAAGTTGTTCTGGCTATTGTTACCTTGATAATTGGTCTTTGGGTGATAAATCGAATTGTTAGCAAGGTTGAAAAGCATTTTACGTCTAAAGCGGATCCAACGCTTGGTTCGTTTGTCAGTAGCCTGGCGTCAGTCATCTTCAAGATGATGCTATTGATTGCTGTTGCATCAATGGTTGGTATTGAAACTACTTCTTTCGTTGCAGTACTCGGTGCTGCTGGCTTGGCCGTTGGTTTGGCATTGCAGGGCAGTTTGTCAAACTTCGCTGGCGGTGTTTTGATCTTGCTATTCAAGCCTTTCAAAGTAGGCGACTTAATTGATGCTCAAGGCCATATTGGTGTCGTTAAGGAAATTCAGATCTTTAACACAATTCTAACAACGGCAGATAATCGCGTCGTTATTATTCCAAACGGTGCCCTATCAAATAGCAGTATGGTTAATATCAACCAGCTGGATACTCGCCGTGTTGATTTCGTTTTTGGTATTGGTTATAGCGATGATATTGATAAAGCGAAAGCGATTATTGAAGGCTTGATCACTTCAGATTCTCGTGTATTAAAAGATCCTGAGCATTTGATTGCGATCTCTGAATTAGCGGATAGTTCAGTCAACTTTACCGTTAGGGTTTGGACTAAGACGGCGGACTACTGGGCAGTTCACTTCACAATGTTCGAAGCAGTTAAGAAAGCGTTTGATGAGCAAGGAATTAGTATTCCGTTCCCTCAACAAGACGTACATATGCATACAGTTCAATAACCTACGCACTAGCGCCGGTTATTTAAGACGTTATTTGTTTTGCTGATAAAAGGCGCTCTTTTGAGCGCCTTTTTTATTAATAAACGTATTTCCTAACCTGCGAAAGAATGAAAACAAGTGTGATAATACTGCTGAAAAACTGGAAAAAAACTCATCTATAAACGACGCTAATAAAAAGATACTTTTTGTTACTTCAACTTATCTTTGTTCGTGACTAAGATGAAGTTAAGAAAGAATTTAGTATCAACGAATTTTGCTGGTCTCTATCTGCCTGTGCATAGCGCTTCAGAAATACGAAGTGACTGAGACAAAGCAATAATTACGATTGTCTCGATCTACTAAAGACAAAAATAACGAGTGTTAGGCAGTTATAGAGGTACTGGAAATGCCAGTTGAACAGCTAAAGCAATATCTAGATTCGAATGACGTTCAATACGTATCAATAGAACATTCGGTAGCATATACCGCAAAAGAGATCGCTGAACGTATTAAACTTAAAGGTGACCAAATGGCGAAAACCGTTATGGTCAATTTGGACGGTTGTATGTCGATGGTGGTGCTACCCGCATCATGTCGAATACGCTGGGATCAATTTATGAGAGCCATGGGAACCGAGCTGGTCGCCCTGGCAACAGAAGATGAATTTAAAGACCGTTTCCCATCATGCGAAGTGGGTGCTATGCCACCATTCGGCAATTTATATGATGTCCCCATCTATATGTATGAAGGGTTCGATGAAACCGGTGATATTGCCTTTAGAGCAGGAAATCACCACGAAGTGATTAAAATGAAGCTCTCTGATTATATGGAACTAGCGCATCCGATGACGCTAAATGAGGGCTTCGCAAAGATTGGTATGAAGAAGCCAAGCTGGTTGTTAAAGAAGAAGGCCGGGTAGAAAACCTAGCCTTCTATTGTTTACCGTTTACAATCTCCGGGCCTTACAGCAGGCGGCCTGAACTGCGGCTCGGGGATTTATTCTTTTAATTGCTAGCGAACATAGAGAATCAGGTCTTCGTATCCTCGTCGGATGCGAAATGCCTGCACATTTCGCTGCCTCAAATAAGACTTAAGCTCTGCAATATTTCTAATCCTGCTTCGGTTGACCGCGAAGATTATATCCCCTTGCTCAAAGCCTACTCGTTTAGCGATCGAATTATTGCTCAGTTCTTTAACCTGAATGCCAATAGCTTCTTCTTGATCACTTGGAATGAGATCCATTAACAGGCTTCCGCTCAAATAAGAAGAGACTTTGTCACCAGCTATTTCCGGGACAGGTATGGCTTCGATCTCAATTTCGAGCGCTTTGTTATTGCCATTGCGAATAATCTCAAGATCAAGGGTTCTGCCAATTGCAGAAAGTCCAATTCTGTTTTGGATATCATTGGCATTCCTGATGGCCCGACCATTTGCCTTAGTAATAATGTCGCCCTGCTTTAGACCTGCATCATCTGCTGCGCTGCCATCCTCGATACTACTGACAATAGCCCCCTGATAGGTATTAAGCTGATGTGTTCCGAACGAGAAGGCTTCAGCTAACTCAGGGCTTAAGTCTTGGAAACGGGCACCGATACCGCCGCGTTTTACTTCACCAAACTGGATAAGTTGTGACATAACTGATTGGCTGACTTCAGTTGGAATGGCAAAGCCAATGCCAACGTTTCCTCCGGCTGGAGCGATAATGGCGGAGTTGATGCCAACTAAGTTGCCATTGAGGTCAATTAATGCGCCGCCTGAATTGCCGGGGTTAATGGAGGCATCGGTTTGAATAAAATCTTCGTACCCCTGGATGCCAAGACCATTCCGCCCAAGTGCGCTGACAATTCCAGTAGTCACCGTTTGCCCAATACCAAAGGGGTTACCAATGGCAATTACAAAGTCGCCAACGGCTAGGGAGTTAGAGTCGGCGATTTTCAAAGATGACAACTTTTCTGCATCGATCTTCAGCAAAGCGATATCAACCTTCTTGTCGGAACCTACTAAGGTGGCTTTGAATTGACGCCCGTCCTGAAGTTTTACTTCGATATCGTTAGAGTCAGCAATGACATGATGATTGGTAAGAATATAGCCTTCTTTTGCATCAACTATTACACCGGAGCCAGCACTTTGAACTTGGCGTGACTCTTCAATTTCATCAGGAAAAGAGAAGAAATGTCGAAAAAATGGTGACTGTAGTAAAGGGTTATATTTACGCTGAATGGTATAGGTCGCAATATTAACCACGGCTGGCGCTGACTCCTTAATGATCGGCGCGAGAGAGGGTTGTGAATTTCCTTCTATCAGACGTTGCGGAAAGCCAGCGGCTTGAAGTGAAAAAGAGAAACTTAAGCTGAGCAAGATGAACAAAGTCAAACCGTATTGCTTGAAGTTAAAAAACACATTATTTGATAATTGATTAAGACGCATCTTTTTATTGTCCTTCACTGGGTATTACAGGCGATATTATAAGCTCAAAGGTGTGATTGTTGGGAAGTTCTTGCATAATACTGCAAAAGATTTGCTGAGAGGAAAAGCATGAGCAAGCAATATGATGTAGTGATTGTCGGTGCCGGTATGGTCGGCGCTGCCATTGCCTGTGGATTGGCTCGATCGAACTTTAAAGTTGCGGTCATTGACCCGCTATTACCCCCTGCGTACGTAGAAGGCGAAGCACCTCACATTCGGGTATCGGCGATCAGCTATGCGAGTGAACAGATATTAAAAAACCTGGGTGCATGGCAATATATCGAAGGCAAACGCTTATGTCCTTATCGACGTTTAGCAGTAAATGAGATGCCTGCTAAAAAGGGGCTATCTGCCTTATTGCCTGACATCTCGACATGGGCAAGAACCGAGTTTGATTGCAGTCAGATTGGCCAGAGTCATCTTGGCAATATTATTGAGAATGATATTGTTCATCTCGCTTTGCATGAAGCAATGAACGGCCTGGAAAATGTTAGCGTCTATTGTCCAGACAAAATTGAAGAGATGGAATTGGATGGTGAGCTGAAAACCCTGACACTATCAAAAGCAGGAGACATTAGCGGGCGCGTAGTGATTGGTGCCGATGGCGCACAGTCACGTGTGCGAGAACAAGCCAGCCTCGGTCAATATAAAGACAAATATGCGCAGCATGCTTTTGTCTGCACTGCTGCGTATGAAGGCAGTCAGGAAGATATTACCTGGCAGTCATTCACCTCTCATGGACCCTTGGCATTTTTGCCCTTGGCCGATAGTGGTAAGGAACACTTTGGCTCACTCGTCTGGTACGACTTGCCTGAAAGTGTCGGCAAATTATCGCAGATGGGTAACGAGGAGCTGTTAGCGACGATCAAAGCTGCTTATCCTTCAGAGCTTCCTACCATTACACGCATTGTAGAGCACGCTAGCTTCCCTTTATTTAAGTCCCATGCCATTAACTATGTCCGCCAGGGTGTGGCATTGGCGGGGGATGCAGCACATACTATCAATCCTTTAGCCGGGCAGGGCGTTAATCTGGGCTTTATGGATGCTGCGATGCTAATCGAAATTCTGGGGCAAGCACACTTAGCGGGCGAAGATATTGCTAGCCTTGAAGTCCTGCAGCGTTATCAAAAAAGTAGACGACCAGAGAACCAGAAAATGATGAGCATTATGGATATGTTCTATCATGGCTTTAGTAATGAGTTGCTGCCGCTAAGGGTGGTAAGAAATATAGGCCTGGGTCTAGCAAATAATTCCGGGCCTGCGAAAAATAAAGTGATGCAGTATGCGGTGGGCGCAATAGGTAACTTGCCTAAACTTGCTCAAGCCTAAAGGAAGCAAACGAGGAAAAAACAATGACAGAAACGCTATTTACCAAAATTATTGATCGTCAGATTCCTGCAGATATCGTCTATGAAGATGACATCTGCCTGGCATTCAAGGATATTCAGCCAACCGCTCCCGTACACTTGCTTATCATCCCTAAAAAACCAATCGCGACGATTAACGATATGGATGAAGGTGATAAGGAAACATTTGGACATTTGTTCTTTGTTGCCAAGAATATTGCCGCCGATATGGGCTTCGCAGAAGATGGTTACCGTGTTGTGATGAATTGCAATGAATATGGTGGACAAAGCGTCTACCACGTACACCTGCATTTAATCGCTGGTAAACCTTTGGGTTGGCCTCCTTTCACCGAGAAGCTTAAAGTCTGAGCAAGTGTAAACAAGGGTAAAACCATTGCTGACAGACTAATATTTAAGCACCCTCTTCGTTAAACTAGAGCTACCTAAACGAAGAGCGTGGTGAAATATGATCTGGAACCTGGAAGAAAGAAAGTCTAATAAGAGCCTACAGTCAATACTACAAGGCTTGGTATTATTTGCCATGATGTTTTCATTGGCGGCACTTGCTGAAGCTGATGAACTTTCTTCTCGTCTGGAATCACACTTCAATGCCGATAGCTCGTATCGCTTTATCAACTATGAAAGTGTTAATCAGGTGCATGCTGATGAGTATGGCAGCATGCGCTACTTAGTGATGGATTTTGATTTGCGACTTGCCAGTAATGATCTTCAAGGCAGTATTCACCAGATTTGTAATACTGTCTTGGCAGATAGGCAGTTAATAAAAGACCTATCTCGTCATGGCTATGATATGGTTTCAGTATCATTTGATAGGCAGTCACAGTATGACTGCCTATAAATACCTAAAAAAACAAACGCTCTAACTCCTTACCCGGGTCTGCCGCCCGCATAAATGCTTCACCGACTAAGAAGGCGTTCACATCACGTTCTTGCATAGCGATCACGTCTTCTCGAGCATGTATGCCGCTTTCTGTGACCACAATCCTATCTTCGGGAATCTGCTTCAATAAGTTAAAGGTGTTATCGAGTGATACTTCGAAAGAGTGAAGGTCCCGATTATTAATGCCGATTAAGCGAGTTTCCAGCGTTAAGGCATCTTTAAGCTCTGCTTCATTATGAACTTCGACCAAAACATCCAGGCCGATTTCATGGGCGATGCCACTTAACTCCTGCATTTGATCTTTTGTTAGGCAAGCGGCAATCAGTAGCACGCAATCAGCATTCACAACGCGGCTTTCGTAGATCTGATAAGGCGCGACCATAAAATCCTTACGGATAATCGGCAAGGCGCTCGCAGCACGAGCTTGTTGCAAATAGTCCTCATGGCCTTGGAAAAAATCACGGTCAGTAAGTACCGATAAACAGGCTGCACCGGCCTTCTCATAACTTTCGGCAATGGCGGCAGGTACAAAGTCCTCTCGAATAATTCCTTTGCTTGGTGATGCCTTCTTGATCTCGGCAATAATGGCAGGCAAATTGTTCGCGTTCTTGGATTCTATCGCCCGCACAAAGCCGCGGGTCTCATCCCGATCGAAGGCTTGTGCCTTGCAGTCGGCTAGCTTTAGCGTGCTTTGTCTTTCCTCAATTTCCTGCCACTTGCGTGCGACAATCTTTCGCAGAATGGTTGGAGTTTTATCGCTGGCTGAATCTGGGCCAAAAGAAACGTCTGACATAATGAATCCGGTATATAAAGTTATTCTGCAAATACGCGCGTAAAGCTCGCCAAGTCATTTAATTTAGCTAAAGCTACGCCAGAACCAATGGCATCGGATGCCAGCTCAACGCCTTCAGCCAAACTACTAGCCAGGTCAGAAGCATAGATCGCTGCACCGGCATTTAAAGTAATAATTGAGCGTGCTTTTTGCGCAGCCTCGCTTTGTTCCTTTCCTAAAGCTGCTTTTATCAAGTTTAGGCTTTGTTCTGCACTATCGACACCCAAGCCATCAAGTGAAGCTCGCGCCAGGTCAAAGTCTTCTGGTTTGATGGTGTATTCACTGACTACGCCATCCTTGAGTTCAGCGACATGGCTGTCGCCGGAAATAGTGATCTCATCGAGGCCGTCACTCGCGTGGACGATGAGTACATGCTCGCTACCCAGACGTTTTAATACTTCAGCCATAGGCTTACACAAAGCACTATTGAATACGCCGATCACTTGCTTACCAACGTTAGCAGGGTTAGTCATGGGGCCAAGCATATTGAAGATGGTACGAATAGCCATCTGCTTCCGGGGGCCAATAGCATGCTTCATAGCGCTATGGTGAGCTGGTGCAAACATAAAACCAACACCAATTTCCTCAATACAACGCTGTACTTGCTCGGGGCTTAAAGACAAATTAATGCCTGCAGCTTCGAGTACATCAGCACTGCCAGTGCTGCTAGAAACGCTACGGTTACCATGCTTTGCTACCTTGCCACCCGCTGCAGCTACCACAAATGCACTGGCTGTCGAGACGTTAAACAAGTTAGCACCATCGCCGCCGGTGCCACAGGTATCTACCAAGTGTTCGCCGCTGATATCTACTTTAGTAGAGAGCTCTCGCATCACCTGAGCAGCGCCGGTAATTTCATCAATGCTTTCGCCTTTCATGCGCAAAGCAACTAGGAAACCGCCAATTTGAGCTTCTGTCGCTTGGCCTGTCATAATCTGTTGCATGACAGACTGCATTTCATCGGTTGCTAGGTCGGTGTTTTCAACGACTTTTGCCAGAGCTTGAGTAATATCCATGCGTATACCTATTTTTATTCGCTTATCGTTTTATCTTATCGGTCTAAGAAATTCTTAAGTAAGTCATGACCGTGTTCACTTAGAATTGACTCAGGGTGGAATTGAACCCCTTCAATATCAAGTTCCTTGTGGCGAACACCCATGATCTCTTCGACACTACCGTCTTCGTTTTCAGTCCATGCCGTGATTTCCAGGCAATCAGGTAGCGTATCTTTACAAATAACCAGTGAGTGGTAACGGGTTGCGGTGAAAGGGTTAGTCAATCCCTTAAATACGCCCCTATCGTTATGATGCATGGCTGAAGTCTTACCGTGCATCACCTGCCCGGCACGAATGATATTTCCGCCAAAAGCCTGGCCAATACTTTGGTGACCCAAACAAATACCAAGAATTGGAAGCTTGCCTTTAAAGTGCTCAATGGCAGCCAGTGATACACCGGCTTCGTTTGGCGTACAGGGGCCAGGTGAAATCACAATTTTACTAGGTTTTAGCGCTTCAATTTCTTCGATGGTAATTTCATCGTTACGGTAAACATGAACATCGGCACCGAGTTCGCCCAAGTACTGAACAACGTTGTAGGTAAACGAGTCGTAGTTATCAATCATTAATAGCATTGTTTTTCTCCTTACCCGTCTAAGCCTTGAGTTGCCATTGCCACCGCTCTGAATACAGCGCGCCCTTTATTCATGGTTTCATCCCACTCACTTTGCGGTACCGAGTCTGCAACGACTCCCGCACCGGCTTGAATATGCAATACCTGGTCTTTTATGACCGCGGTGCGAATGGCAATCGCCGTGTCCATATTGCCATTCCATGAGAGGTAACCAACAGCGCCGCCATAAACGCCCCGCTTAACCGGCTCAAGCTCATCGATGATTTCCATCGCACGAATTTTCGGGGCACCACTTAGAGTACCGGCAGGGAAAGTCGCGCGTAATACATCAATCGGACTGGTATCGGGTTTTAGCTTGCCGGTCACGTTCGAGACAATGTGCATAACATGAGAGTAGCGCTCTATCACCATTTTATCGGTGAGCTCTACACTGCCAATTTCACTAACGCGGCCAGCATCATTTCGTCCTAAATCGATTAGCATCAAATGCTCGGCGCATTCTTTAGGATCTGCGAGTAGGTCTTTCT
This sequence comes from Oleiphilus sp. HI0086, assembly GCF_001635225.1. Taxonomy (NCBI): domain Bacteria; kingdom Pseudomonadati; phylum Pseudomonadota; class Gammaproteobacteria; order Oceanospirillales; family Oleiphilaceae; genus Oleiphilus; species Oleiphilus sp. HI0086. The sequence goes on along the minus strand of NZ_LWFZ01001029.1, from coordinate 4,786 downwards.
CTAAGGCTAAGTCTTCTTCTTCATTCATGCCGCGCTTGCGAGTACCAGCAATCGGCCGAACAGTAACTTCACCCTCTTCTACGCGCGCAAGTATTTCAGGTGATGAGCCGACAATATGAAACTCGCCCAAGTTCAAAAAGTACATATAGGGAGAAGGATTCAAACAGCGTAAGGAGCGATACAGATTCAAAGGCTCAGCAGTAAACGGAATCGACATGCGCTGTGAAATCACCGTTTGCATCACGTCACCAGAGAGTACGTATTCCTTAATGGTATCGACAGCGTCTTTAAACTTGTCTTCAGAAAATCCAGATATAAAGTCGCTTTCTTTTATGTCAGTTTGTGTGGCTTCTTGAGCCGGCTCCGCGCAGGTATTATTCCGTAAACGATGAACCAATAAATCCAGTACCGACTGAGCTATTTGATAAGCATCTTCAGTGGCAGGGTCTGCATGATGAATAAGTATCAACTTGCCACTTAGGTTATCGAATACAACCAGCTGGTCAGACACCATAAGCAAGATATCAGGTGTACCCAAAGGATCTTCAGGACAGCTGTCAGCAAGCTTTGGTTCAATGTATCGAACGGTGTCATAACCAAAGTAGCCAACCAAACCGCCATTGAAGCGTGGTAAGCCTTCTATTTCGGGCACCTTGAAACGCGTTTGGAATTCCTCAACAAAAGCTAAAGGGTCACTGCACTCGTGTCGCTCGATGATTTCGCCATCTTGCTCGAGTGTGGCTGTGGAGCCAGAAATTCTAAGTACTTGCGTACAAGGCAAACCGATGATGGAGTATCGGCCCCATTTCTCGCCACCATGAACAGACTCTAGTAAATAAGAATAGGTGCCGTTAGCGAGTTTAAGATAAGTACTTAAGGGCGTATCGAGGTCAGCCAAGACTTCACGCGTGACAGGAATGCGATTGTAGCCTTGAGCCGCTAGTTGTGAAAAATGCTCAGGTGTCATAGGGTGTTCCTAACTAAATTCATAATCTATTAATTAAAACGAAGCGGTATACAGCGCAGGAGCTGCAAATATTGAACGAGCGCGTGCTCAATTAGCTAGCTTCGCCAGCGGCAGGGAAGCAGCGCACGAAGGGCTGCGAAATTATGAACGGATGTAGACACTGAACAGTCTCTCTACTCTAATCAATTAATAGGTATAAAACGGCCTACAGATTACCTCAGGCCTGTGAGTGAATCAATAGCTCAGGGTGCATGCTAGCTCGCTATTTGAGACTCTCATAGCTTTAAATATAGCAATTTTAGCCAAGGCAGCTGCTTAAGCTAAAAAAGACTACATTTTTTTGCTAAGACAGGTATATTAATTGAGGGCTAGGAATCCTTAGCTCAATGCGAACAGGATGTTTGCAGAATCTATTTCTATACTTTTTAAAAGGACTTAAAAATGAAGAACTTTCTTAAGCGCCCAACGATGGCGCTATCTGTGTTATTGGCTTCCTCATCACTTCAAGCTTTACCTGTTTATATCAATGAGTTTCACTATGATAATCAGGGGGCTGATCAAAATGAGTTTGTTGAAATAGCAGGCTTAAGTGGTACAGACTTACTTGGTTGGCAACTCGAGTTTTATAATGGCAATAATGGCCGACGTTATATGTCATGGGACTTATCTGGTAGTTTTTCCGATCAGCAGGCAGGCTATGGTGTGTTAGCCTTTACCGGCTCTGGTGGTCTGCAAAATGGTGGCAATGATGGTATTGCCTTGGTAAATAATCTGGGCGACTTAGTACAGTTTATTAGCTACGAAGGCTCCCTTGTCGCAACAAATGGTTCAGCTTTGGGCGCCACAAGTATCGATGTTGGCGTTGTAGAGTCACCGTCTACGGCTTTGGGTAGCTCAATACAGTTAAGTGGCACAGGAGAAAGCTCTGAAGCGTTTGCTTGGGTCTTGGGGCAAGCTTCCCAAGGGGCTTTTAATACCGATCAACTTTATCAGGCGCCTATTGTTTCTGGTCCTGTCGTACCAGATATTCCGACATTCACTGAGCCGGGTTCAAACCCTGATGTGGTATCGGTACCAGAACCTGCCAGCTTAAGCCTGCTGGGCTTGGGGTTACTCTTACTTGGTCAAATACGCCGGGGCGCTAAAATGCGAAGTTAGGGGAAGTAGGCGCTCGGTTTTGCAACAAGCTGAGCGCCTTGGATGACGTTTGGGCTAGGAAATGCCAGCTAACTTGGCTCTCATTGCTGCGATGGTTGCCTGATAGTCATCGGTATTGAATATGGCTGAGCCGGCAACAAAAGTGTCGGCACCAGCTTGTGCTATCTCGGCTATATTGTTGATATTGACGCCACCGTCAATTTCCAATCGGATATCTTTACCTGAATCATTAATCAACTTGCGTGCTTGTCGAAGTTTATCGAGTGTACCAGGAATAAACTTTTGGCCGCCAAATCCGGGGTTAACGGACATGAGCAAAACCATATCGAGCTGGTCAAGGGTATGGTCAAGGTAGTGTAAGGGGGTAGCCGGGTTAAAAACTAAGCCCGCCTTGCAGCCACCATCTTTGATGAGTTGTAATGAGCGATCAATATGCTCAGAAGCCTCTGGATGAAAGGTGATATAGGTCGCACCAGCATCGATAAAGCTTTTGATCATATCATCGACTGGCTTCACCATTAGGTGAGCATCAATTGGAGCTGTCACGCCGTGCTTTCGAAGCGCCTCACAAACCATTGGGCCAATTGTCAGGTTAGGGACATAATGATTATCCATCACATCGAAGTGAACGATATCAGCACCGGCTTCGAGAACATTCTCGACTTCTTCACCTAGGCGTGCAAAGTCGGCAGAAAGAATAGAGGGGGCGATCAAAAATTGGCTCATGGTTTCCTCGGAATTAATAATTTGCGCTATTCTAACGTAGAAGCGCTGGTGCGAATAGTTTAGTTGCCGATAAGTAAAGTGTTAAGCCTATTGATGATAGGTTTGTGCCTCCGAGTGTCACTAAGATGAGTTTTTATATGAAATGGTTTTGCCTTGCTCTTGTTACTCTTATATTCAGTTCTAGCATGGTGCTGGCGGAAGATGCACCTGACGCCTCTGAAGGCAAAGAAGAAAGTGAAACCAAGAGTGAGGCGCTTAGAGTTGGACATATAGATCTAGATAAGGTGACTCAGCAAGCCCTGATATCGGAATTGAGGCAAAAAGAAGTAGTTTGGCTGGATGTTGAGTACCCCATACCTGAAGGTGGTTCTTCTGCTGGAAGTGTTCAGGTTCTGGCTTTACAAAGACCTTCTCAAAAGCCGCAACAACATGGTGCTGTTTTATTGGTTCCTGGTATCGGCCAGCATGCGGACTGGCCTCAAGTAATAAGGCCTGTACGCAGTGGGCTTCCAGAGGCGGGTTGGTATACCTTGGCGCTCTCATTACCAGGCGCTTCCATAGACAAAGTCCCAGAGCGAGCTTTACCAGTAAAGAAATTTGATGAGCTTGAACTAAGCCCTGCTTTGGCAGAAGCATTAAACAACAAGACAGCCAAAAACGAGGATAGTGGAAAAGATAAGTCAGATGGTGAGGCGGAAAAAAGTGAGCAAGCGGCAGACAAAGACGATGCAGTTACCGAAGACAGTTCTGATCCAGATAAACCTGTTGATATAGACCTTGCCGATAAAGAAAAGCAGCTAAAAGCAATTCCCTACCAAGACAAAGCGCTTGCGCACGTGAACGCTGGTATTTCGTACTTACAGCAGCAAGGCTATCAGAATATTGTTTTGTTAGCCTATCGCGCTTCAGCCAACATTGCCTTTGAGTATCTCAAGCAAAAGCAGGGGACATTTAGTAATAAAGGCTTTGCTCTGGTACTGGTTGACCCTGAGTTTGATGAACCTTTACAAGTCGATCTGGCAGAGCATTTAGGGCAAAACTTCCAGCCACCCGTCTTGGAGATGGTTAATTCGGTGGAAGATGAAAGTTCTGTCAAAGCGCGCTTGGCATCGGCAAACGTGGCTGGCGCAATTAACTATATGCAAGTGGACTATGCGTTTAATTTATCTGAAGGGCCACAGAAAAATTTGGTTCGACGAATTCGTTATTGGCTTGAGAAATATGCACCGGGTATGATTGTAGGTAATCGTTCCCGTTAAGTCGGCGAAGTAGCTGGACGGTAAGTTCATAGACGCTACAGATTACAATGCAGGGCATGACATAGCCAAACATGCGTTTAGGTGATCACTTTCCTTCATAGGCATCAGGCGAGTTTCCAGCCATGTCCTGCCTATCGAGCACGCCGACATCCAAGACAGGAGACGCATCAATATGCTGTGCATCCATCATTTGGGCAACGCGTTGCAGACTTGAAATAATCATCGTTTGCTCCCACTCCTGAAGGTCATTAAATTGTTTGGCAAATTGGTCCTGGAGAGGGGTGGGGGCATCCTTTAAAACTTCTAAGCCCGCATCGGTTAAGTAGGCGTGGACCTTACGCTTATCTTCCTTGGACCTTTCTCGATAGACAAATTCGCGCTTTTCCAAGCGGTCAAGAATGGTTGTGACGGTAGCTTGGCTCAAGCTCATGTCATGTGCCAGTTCACCAATGCTCACTTCGCCCTTATTTCTTATCGTTTGCAGCAAGAGAATCTGTGGTGCTGTTAGCCCGGTTGTTTTGGCTAAATGTTTGGAGTGGAGGTCTGTCGCCCGAATAACGCGACGAAGGGAAACCAAAACTTCTTCGATATGATCCAATGGACAGTCCTCATAAACTTGGTATTAAGTAGCAGAGGTCTCTCAAAGCCCCTCTAATAAGATAACTAGATTATCCCT
>NZ_LWFZ01001028.1:0-898 GCF_001635225.1 Oleiphilus sp. HI0086 | reverse complement strand
CTCTGTAATACAAACACTCAAATTCATCGGCATTTCCAAGAGGAGCTTTGTCATGCGAAATATGCCTTGGGCTGAGAAACTAGACAGTACTCCCTTTATCGCCTTACTAACGATCATTACACTAACATCGTGGCTAATACAGCCCTCGTCATATTGGACCGTTTTTCTTATTGCTCTTTCTGGGCTCTCATCTATATTCCTGATCTATAAACGAAACCAGTTTTTTGCACCTCTCAAAGATGTTTCACGCTTACTTCAACAAAACGGTGTACAACACCGAGACCTCCCTCTCCATTCTCGATCTGGACACTCCGTCCTGGAAGCACTACGCCACTATTTACTCAATCAAGAACGCTCTGTTCAGCATAGAGACGGTTACTTTACTGAGTTTAACCATATGGCGAGTGAGTTATCGATCAGCGCTTCAACCTCGGCAAAAAATGCCATGGAACAAAAGCAGGCAATCTCCTCTTCGGCTGCAGCAGTCACTCAACTGAGTGCCAGCGTGAGCGATGTTGCAACGCAAGTTCGAGAAACCCATGCCGACATTGATACTTCACGTAAGCAAATTGCACAAGGGCGTGCCGAAGCGCAAAAAGCCTGCATTGAGATTGAGAAGATGACTGCCTTGTCTGAAGAAAGCGTCAAAATGGTGGATGTCTTGTTTGAGCAGTCAAACAATGTTGCAGCAATGTCTAACATCATTCGGGAAATTGCCGATCAAACCAACCTTCTATCTTTAAATGCTGCAATCGAAGCGGCACGCGCTGGTGAGCATGGGCGAGGCTTTGCAGTCGTGGCCGATGAAGTTCGAAATCTGGCAATCAGATCCCGAGAATCAGCAAACGATATTAGCGACAGTATTGAGTTATCTCACAAGCAGATGGGCAGTGTGAAA
>NZ_LWFZ01001027.1:0-1233 GCF_001635225.1 Oleiphilus sp. HI0086 | reverse complement strand
AAGCGATGGAGAACCAGGACGCTGCACACTGGGAAGATGAGCAGGACAGGTTTGCTGCGGCGATTAATCATGCCAGCGAGACTGAAGACTTGCGATTCTTTATGAATGAGGAGCAGATTAAATATGCCAAGAAAATTGAGCAAGCCGAGTCATCGTTAGCACTTATTCCACATGATCATCGCAAGCGTAGCCGTTACGAACGGCGCTTGAATCGAGTTAAAGCCTATTACGATTGGTGGTTGAGTGAGTCCTTTAGTGACAATCGTTGGCAGGCGGTCAAACAACTTCGTGCACTCGATCGTGAAATGGCAGAATTTAATGAATATCAAGCTAAGTTACGTTCAAAACTGGAGTCTGATGGTGGCAATGAAGCGCTAGCAAAGAGAGTTTCTGAAGGAAGAGAGCAGCTAGCGCTAATTAGAACGGAGTTAGACCAGAGTCTTGCGCAAGCAAGAAATAAACTTGTTGCTTTGGCCAAACAGGATTACGAAAAGCAAATCGCTGAAGCGGGTGTTTATTTGAAGGCTTCGCGAGAGTCATTAGCCCGAATTTCAGACCAGGTTTATCATTCGGATTCTGCAGAGAAAACCAGCATGACGACAGAGGAGGCTAGCTTGTGAGTTTACTTAGAACAGCATGCTTGCTTACCTTGTTATTTGCTTTGTCAGGCTGCCAGCTATTTGACTCCAGAACCTATCCCTTATATGGGCCTGAAAGTATTGCTTCACTTCAGCCTGCTGTCTTGATGATTGATAGAGAGGCATCTTTAAGTCTTGAAATTTCAGAAGTTATCGAGAATTACACTCGTCTGCTACCTATGCTGAAAGACCCTGAAACGCAAATGAAGGTTCTGCATCGCTTAGCCGATCTTAAGCTTCAGAAAGGTGAATTATTAATGGCAGAGCAGGCTGTTGATGAGCTGGATATCGCTATCACTGCTTATTTAGGTCTGCTTGAAAAGTATCCAGACAGAGAAGATAACGATCACGTCTTATATCAATTGGCAAAGACCTATGAGTTGAAAGGTTTGCGTGATCAACACCTGAAGATACTGACACGAATTGCCGAGCAATACCCGGGCTCAAACTATTATGCCGAAGTACAATTTAGACGCGGAGAGATCCTGTTCACTGACGAACTGTATAGGCTGGCCGAGCAGGCATTTTCTGCCGTGATTCTGACTGAAGCGCCTAAAGAGGAAAGCCCCTTTTTGGCTAACGCCCACTACATGCA
>NZ_LWFZ01001026.1:0-1709 GCF_001635225.1 Oleiphilus sp. HI0086 | reverse complement strand
GGCAAAAGCAACGTATCGCTATTGCCAGAGCGCTCATTACCAACCCCCGCATTCTGATCTTTGATGAAGCGACCAGTGCCTTGGATTATGAGTCTGAGCGTATCATTCAAGACAATATGCGCTCGATATGCAAAGACAGAACGGTATTTATTATCGCTCATCGTCTATCAACCGTTCGTGCAGCAGACAGAATTATCGTCATTGAAACCGGGCGAATTGTTGAAAGCGGAAGCCATGATGAATTGCTCGAGCTGAATGGCTACTATGCCAAGCTACATAGCCATCAAAGTCATATTCCTAGCATTCGCGAGGTCAAAAAAGACGAAGGTAAAACAGCTAAGCCCACGAATAAACTAGCGATGAATTTACCTAAGGCGAAGATAGTCTCCAAGCCGAAAACATCCACAGCTAATCAGATGGAAAGTGAAACAGATGGAGGTGTGGAATGAGCTCCTCAATTCAACTCCCTGTGGGTGATGTCTCTGAAGAAAAAACAAAGAAAGGGCTGTTTGCTTTCCTTCATAAAGATCAGTCAGTCTCGCATAAAGAACTGTACCAGTTCTTACCGGCTGCTATTGAAGTAGAACAAACCCCAGCCTCATCAGCCGGCAGAGCCATTATCTGGGCAATCGTAATACTATTCACTATTGCCTGTGTGTGGGCTTACTTTGGCAAGATTGATATTGTTGCGGTTGCGCAAGGTAAAGTGATTCCAAGCGAACACATCAAACATATTCAGCCCTTAGAAGCGGGAAAGATCAAAGCGATTCACGTCAGAGAAGGGCAAAGCGTCAAACAAGGTGAGCCGCTCATAACGCTAGACAGCACGCAAACACAGGCCGATGTAGATCGTTTAGCACACGAGATTGCCGAACTATCAATGAATATTGAAAGGCTATCGCACTTCGATCATTGGCTGAGTTTAGTTTTAAAGGGAGTAGGTTCGCAGGCTTTGGCCCCGTTAAAATCGACGAGCCACCAAAACCTTCTCGTACAACAGAAAACCGAACTTAACGCCAAGCTCTCATCCCTGGAAGTTGAAAGACAAAAGCTCCAAGCAGAACAACAAATGGTCGAAGCGGAAGCAACGAAAAAAGAAAGAGTCATACCCGTACTGGCCGAACGAGTCGATGCGCTCGAACAACTCCACCGAAAAGACTACGGCTCAAAGCTTCCATACCTAGAACTCAAGCAAGAGCTAATCGAACAAGAACAAGACTTGAAAGTACAACAAGCCCGATTCAAGCAACTGGATAGCTCAATACTTGCCATCGAAAAACAAACCCACTCATTACTGGCAGAACAGCAGTTAGCAACGCTCTCGCAAAAGCAAGAATTTGAACTGAGATTAGAAGGCCTAAAGCAAGAACTCGTCAAAGCAAAACAGAGAAACCAGCAACAAGCAATCGTTTCACCAATAGATGGTCAAGTGCAGCAATTAGCAGTCCATACTATTGGAGGCGTAGTCACACCCGCCCAAGCACTCTTGGTGATTGTACCGGACCAAAGCAAAATGGAAGTGGACGTGATGATTCTTAATAAAGACATCGGTTTTGTGCAAGAAGGGCAGAAAGCTGAAGTCAAAGTCGATACCTTTAACTTCACCAAGTACGGTTTGATTGATGCAGAGATTAAGAGCATTTCTGACGATGCGATACAAGATGAGAATTTGGGCTTGGTTTATAGTGCTCGGGTAGCCTTGGCCAAAG
>NZ_LWFZ01001025.1:0-1148 GCF_001635225.1 Oleiphilus sp. HI0086 | reverse complement strand
GATCTTAGAAAAGTCCATTATATCGTTAATTAAGGACAATAAAGCCTGAGCTGAAGAGTTGATAACATTTACAAACTTATCCTGCTCAGCATCGAGTTTGGTTTTCTTTAACACATCCGACAAACCAATGATGGCATTCATTGGCGTTCGAATATCATGACTCATGGATGCGAGAAAAATATTTTTACTTCTGTTAGCGCTTTCAGCAACTTCTCTGGCGTCATCCAACTGTGAGTTTCGCTGCTTAAGCTCATCTAAGGTTTCACTCAGCTGAGAGGTACGAATATTAAACCAGCTCGCTAACTGGGAAAGTTCGCTACTGCTAGGTATTTTCAGACGCGTTACGTAATCTTCACGGCTAACAAGCTTTCTCACCTGCTGGGTCAGCTTATTAATAGGCTCCATGAAGACCAGGTTGAAGAAGATAATATAAGAGAGAGCACTGAAAACTAACAGTACTAAGAGATTGCTTAATAGGCCGTCAGATATTTCATCTACTACCGCAATACTATACCGGGCAGGCATAGATAGTACGACCTTCCAGCCAATATTGGGAAGGCTCAAGACTCTGATTGATGAAGCCTCTAATAGAATAGGGTCATCTTTCAAGATTAGTGGTTTATTTGTTGAGGCTTCAAACCGCAAACCTAACAAGAAAGCGGCTATCGTAGAGCCTTCTTCAACTTCAACCTGATAAGATTCTTCAGCCAGCACCTCTGCTAAGCGTTTAACTTCAGCACTGAATTTATCATCACCTGCCCCATTACTGAGCGAAGTACTTACCGTTTTAAGGTAACTTTCTATTTGCTGGAAACCGGAGTTAGTTGCTGAAATGTCTGACATAGTCGGATATTCATGTTTGACGAAGCCTTTGAGGTCTAGGAACTGAGCTTGCTTATTAACTTCGACTGGGAATGACAGTAAGCGATTATTTCGATCTAAGGCAAAAGCATAGCCCCCAATTAATTTTGCCTGCTCAGACATAAACTCAGACAAGCCAGTTAACCTTAGATCGATTGTTGCGACACCCTTGAAAACGCCATTCTCGAACATTGGCACCGTACAAGTTACCATCGGTTCTAATGAATAAGGGTCCATATAAGACTTTGACCAGTAAGCACGCCCGTGTTTTAAATAACGGGCAGGAA
>NZ_LWFZ01001024.1:0-1251 GCF_001635225.1 Oleiphilus sp. HI0086 | reverse complement strand
GATAATTTTTATTTATCAGGAAATTATGAACATGAATATGAATAAGTTCATCGCTGTTCTGGCCTTGGTCATACCTATGTTGATTCCGAACTTTTCTCTCGCAGAAGAACCTCAAACTAAAGAAGAGCAATGCGCTCAATACGGCTCCTATCAAGATAGTGATGGTATTTGGCAAACATGCGACCCTGAGGAAACTGAATCCACTGATTAGTGATTCCGTTCCCTCACCAGTAACGCTATACGTCTTTTATATTCAACCTATTCGCACACCGGAGTCACCTATGTCACCAAGCGATAACAAAGTAGTCATTGGTAGCGAGGAGTGGTGCGCATTTCCCGAGCTAGGAATCCCGGCCATAAAAGCGCGTGTGGATTCGGGGGCAAAAACATCGTCTATTCATGCTTTCAACATTCAGCAATTTCGTAGAGATGGGGCTGCATGGGTGAGTTTTGAAGTGCACCCGCTTCAGAATAATCGCCGTACAGTTATCAGGTGTGAGCGCCCGATCATAGACAAGCGAGTTGTTAAAAGCTCTAGTGGCGTCTCAGAAACCCGTTTTGTTGTGCAAGCGCCACTAAAAATTGGTGAAATGATTTGGGAAGTAGAGTTAACGCTTGCTAATAGAGACTCCATGGGTTTCAGAATGCTTCTTGGGAGAGAAGCTATGGTAGGCCGGATGCTTGTTGACCCTGAACAAGAAGACTTGATGGGTGCAATTTCACAAGAAACAATCGATGGATATTATGGAAAAAAGGAACCTGAAAAGAGTGGTCTTAAGATCGCCCTGCTCGCAAGCAATGAAGAGCTGTATAGCAACCAGAGATTACTGGAGGCTGGCGAAGAGCGAGGCCATGAAATGGTTTTCCTCAATGTTAAGCAATGCTATATGAAACTGGATGCACTGGAACCTGAAGCGCATTATCGCGGAGGAACGATACTTAATGATTTGGATGCTGTCATTACAAGAATAAGACCTAGCGTGACATTTTACGGAACCGCATTAGCTCGCCAATTTGAAAGCATGGGGATCTATACAACGAACTCCTCAGCTGCAATTTCACAGTCCAGAGACAAACTGTTCTCTTTGCAACTCATGCTCAAGAGTGGCATCAATATTCCAACGACTGGTTTTGCTAACTCACCAATAGACACAAATGACCTCATTGAAATGGTGGGCGGCGCACCCTTGATCGTGAAACTTCTTGAAGGCACACAGGGGCGAGGTGTCGTTCTGGCCGAAACAAAAAAAG
>NZ_LWFZ01001023.1:0-2002 GCF_001635225.1 Oleiphilus sp. HI0086 | reverse complement strand
ACCGTCATTCGACCAGTGTTTAAGAATCTTTCTGAAGCTGGCGCTCAAGCGAAAGAGCTTGCTTTAGCGGGAGATGAGGACGGTTTGGCACAGATGGATGCCATGAGTGAAGGTGAGGCAGGAGAACGAGTTACTTTGAGTGCCTCTGATGAGTTTCTGTTACCGGGGGCTTCGGAAGGTTTTGATCGACAACTTAATGCCTTGAAAGGTTTGATTGCTGAGGACCCTGCTAGGGTTGCTCAGGTAATTCGTCAATGGGTAAATGTAGATGACTGATGGTGACGGCGATAAAAAGCTGCCAAAAGTTTCGCGGGTAGATGCTGCTGCGATTTTACTAATGAGCCTGGGTGAAGCGGACGCTGCCCAGGTTTTGAAGCATATGGGGCCAAAAGAAGTACAGCGGGTGGGTACCTCTATGGCGGCATTGAAAGATATTAGTCAGGAACAGGTCGAAGGGGTAATGATCGAGTTTCTGGAGGCTGTCGGATCCCAAACGGGTATGGGAATCGGTTCTGATGAGTATATCAAGAATATGCTGACAGAGGCTTTAGGTCAGGACAAGGCGGATAGCTTAATTGACCGAATTCTTGTTGGTGGTAATACAACTGGTTTAGATACGCTTAAATGGATGGATGGTCGTGCTGTAGCGGAGCTTATACGTTATGAGCATCCACAGATTCAGGCCATTGTATTGTCATATCTTGAATCAGATCAGGCTGCTGAAGTGCTAGGCGTATTAGACGAAAAGGTACGTCTTGACGTTATTATGCGTGTCGCTTCTCTCGAAAGCATTCAGCCACAGGCTTTGCAAGAGCTGAATGATATTCTCGAAAAACAGTTCTCGGGTAACGCTGCGACTAAGACCAGTAAGATCGGTGGTGTCAAGTGTGCGGCAGATATTATGAACTTTATTGATACAACTATTGAAGCCGACTTGATGGATAGTATCAAAGAAGTTGATGCTGAACTCGGTACTGAGATAGAAGAGCTGATGTTTGTCTTCGATAATCTCAAGGATGTTGATGATAGAGGGATACAAACGCTCCTCAGGGAAGTCTCCTCAGATATTCTTATTGTTGCACTCAAGGGTGCTGATACTGAATTACAAGAAAAAATCTTTAAGAATATGTCTAAGCGTGCTGCCGAATTACTCCGTGATGACCTTGAGGCGAAAGGTCCTGTTAAGGTGAGTGAGGTAGAAGGTGCGCAGAAAGAGATACTCACCATTGCTCGACGCTTGTCTGAATCCGGTGAAATTGCGCTGGGCGGATCTGGCGAAGCGATGATATAGCATGAGTGACAAAAACAAGCGTGTCCCTTTAGGTGAACTGAGCGCCTACGAACGCTGGGAGCTGCCGAATATTGGCGATCCCGGTCGTGCGGCTAGTCAGGCAGAAAACGCCAGAAAGGAGAAAGTCAAACCACCGACTGCACAGCAAATTGAATCAATAACTAAGCAGGCATATGACTCCGGCTTTGAAGAAGGCCATCGAGATGGTTTCGCTAAAGGTTCAGAGGACGGTCGTGCTGCGGGTCATGCAGAAGGTTTGGAGGCCGGTAAAAGTGAAGGTTACGAACAAGGGGTTGCCCAAGGCCAGGGTGAAATTGCCGAAAAATTGTCACAGCTAGATGCCCTAATGAACCAGTTGGTTAACCCCATTCAGCAGCAACAGCAAGTCGTTGAAGAGGCGATGTTAAATGTTGCGGTTGCGCTTTCCAGAGCAGTGATTCACCGAGAGCTCAATATTGATAGTGCAAGCCTTACACTGGCTTTGTCTCGAGTCATGGAAGGTTTGCCAGCGCTGGACTCAGGGGCAATGTTAAAGGTCAATGAGCAGGATTATGAAACTGTTTCAAAAGCACTAGAGGCTTTAGGTTCTGGTATTGAGCTAGTGAAAGATCCAAGTGTTATAGCGGGTGGCTTCTTACTGAAGACTTCAGCTCAGGTGATTGACTATACCGTTGAAAAACGATTTCAAAAAGCTGTTCAGAGTATGCTGGA
>NZ_LWFZ01001022.1:0-1910 GCF_001635225.1 Oleiphilus sp. HI0086 | reverse complement strand
ATTGTGCATCGACCAAAGCGTATCGCTACACGCTTGGGGACTTTTGCTGCAGTACTTCACTCATTAGCTCCTAAGGTTGGTGAGATTGTAATGAATACTGGCTATAAGATGTTCCCTGATTCAGCTGCGGCTCAAGGTAAGGGGCAAGCTAATGAAAAGCCAAAAGTTTCAACAGAGCAGGTTGCATTCGCTGCGATCATGCGTGGTATTCACTGGTAAGGCGTTTTGTCTAGCTAGTATTTGATGCTATGTAGTAATAGAAAAGGGGCTTCGGCCTCTTTTTCTTTTTTAGAAGCTTACTTTTTCAGAAAAAGTAACTAAGAAATGGTGTAATTATTTTTACTGGCTGTGTAATATAGGCACGTTGTTTTAACCACACTAAGAGATACGTTCTGTATCTCTATCGAATAAAACTTTTAAGGAAGGTAATAACTAATGAGTGTTTTAGTTGGTAAGCAAGCTCCTGATTTTACAGTATCTGCAGTACTAGGTGACGGTTCTATCGTTGATGAATTTACGTTTTCTGAAGCGACAAAAGGCAAGTATGCCTTGGTGTTCTTTTATCCATTAGATTTTACTTTTGTTTGTCCATCTGAGTTGATTGCTCTGGATCACAGAATGGATGACTTCAAAGCTCGTGGCGTTGAAGTTATTGGTGTTTCTATCGATTCTCACTTCACTCACAACGCTTGGAGAAACACTCCAATCAATGATGGTGGTATTGGTCAGGTAGGTTATACGCTAGCAGCAGACATGAACCACGATATTTGTAAGGCTTATGATGTTGAGTCAGAAGGTGGTGTTGCATTCCGTGGTGCATTTTTGATTGATACTAACGGTACTGTTCGTTCGCAAATCGTTAACGATTTACCGCTTGGTCGTAATATGGACGAATTGATTCGTCTAGTTGACGCGCTTCAATTCCATGAAGAGCATGGCGAGGTTTGTCCTGCAGGTTGGAATAAAGGTGACAAAGGTATGAACGCTTCTCCTGATGGCGTTGCTGCATACTTATCAGAGAATGCCGACAATCTTTAATGGTCGATAAGTCTTTGTAATATGAAAAAGCCCAACATTAAGTTGGGCTTTTTTGTTTTTTAGTGCTCTTGTTTTGAATAAAGTCGTTCAAAGCTCCATACGAGCATTATGGGGATGGTGATAGCTAGCGTTCCCATGCTGTAGTCTGATAAAGAGCGCTCAGTAATTCCATGAATCAAAAGCATGAAAATATCCAGGGTAATCAGCCCGAAAAGAGCGCCAGATATATAGTCGCTATAATCATGGTACCAAGGTGTGGCGTTACTCATTGTTGTTCTACCTTTCTTGTGTTTCAGGCAGTTGCTGTGCCCGATAGTTTTTATTTTTATTGTGACAAAAGCAGAATATCACGGTGTGTTGGTGCTGTAAGAGTATAGTCAGGGCTATCTCTTTGCTGCAAGTATATCTTGCAGGACTTGCTTAGTCTTCAAACCATACCTGATTTTCACCATTTTCTCGGGCTAGATACAGGCGATTGTCAGCATTTTTTAAAAGCTCAATTAAAGAGTTATTGTTGTTCTCGGTTATTCCTGCTGAAACAGTGAAGTTGAAGCTGAACTCATCTATCATAACAATATGGTCTTCAACTAGCTCCCTAAAGCCGTCTACAAGCTTTGCTGCTTGTTCCAGGCTTAGCCCTGCCATAAGTATTGCAACGTCAGAGTCGTTTATTCGAGCGTATTGGAAGCGATTGAATGCCTTTGGTAGCAGGGTGGTTAGATTGCGCATGGTGATATCGGGCGCATCCAGGCCGTGCTTGTCTTGAATGTTATGCATTTGGTCAACAGAGAGTAGAGCAACAGATACTGGGGTGCTCTGGCTTACGGCCTTTTCTAACTCTTTGTTCCCATCAAGAAAGAACTTCTGTTTGT
>NZ_LWFZ01001021.1:0-1500 GCF_001635225.1 Oleiphilus sp. HI0086 | reverse complement strand
ATTATCTTAAAGTCAGGAAAGGCGCCTTAACAAACGAAAGTGTGGATCAGTGTAATAGTTTACCTACGCAATATAGGCAGCGCTGTCGTTATGACTATTTTTTCGAGAAGACACTTGAGCAACAAAGCTTATCGCCATGCTTGTCTTTAAATTCTCAAGAAGGTCAGCGCCAGTGTTTAGTTGAGAGCTTAGCGCTAAATACAGAACTTTATCCGGGCTATGCGCTATGCGCTTCACTTGAAGGTTCTGGAGCCGTAGAAGATTTGACGGCATTTTGCCTCAATGAACATAAGCTTATACGTCAGAATATATTGCTAGTACAGCAAGGAGACTTGAATGCTTGTTCAGGTTTGGAAAGCTCAGTCGCTGTGCAGCGATGTCAGGCGCTGCTAATCAATCACAAGCTAGAGCAGGGTGCTGATAAGTCATTCTGCACGCAGTTGAATGAGCCTGTTATTAAAGCGGCATGCGACGACTTTTCACGTTACTTTCAGGGCATCAATGTCGGTGATTCAGAAGCGTGCTCACTGATTAGTAATACAGCTCTTAAAGCACGATGTAACGAAGAGGCGATTCAAGCTTATTTAGCAGAGCTATTGTCAGATCTGAGCTATCAGTATTTAAATGAACAGCATGATCAGCTTGCGGGAGCGTTGCATAGTGAAGGTGAAGAGGTAGAGGCCTTACTAGCGAAAACCAAAGGGCTAGATTTAGTCGATACGCACCATTTTAAGTCGGAGCTTGGTCGGGACTTTGTGCTTAAGTCTTACGCTTTAAAAGGCCAAAATAGCGATGATTCTGTTGTTGGCTTTGAGCCGACTAAAGCCGCTTCTATTGGTCTGGAAAGTGCGCCTGCGATGAAAGCTGTCGAATTATTTGAGCCCTTCAGCTATGGCCGGGGTATTGCAACGGGGGATACGAACCAGGATCTATGGCCAGACCTGGCAATTGCTTATTCCGACCGCATACGACTTTATCAGAATATGGGGGGGCGCTTTGCTAAGCGAAAAACGCTAGAGTTTGGAAGTGAACTAAGCCCAGTATTGGTCAGTTTTGTTGATTTGGATGCAGATAGCTATCCTGACTTGTTTGTGTCGTTTTATGGTGCTGGTAATAGAATCTATTGGAACCAGGGCGGTAGCTTTGATCAAGGTCGCTATCAGGAGCTGATGCTTGAAAACAGTCAACTAGTGATGTCAGCGGCATTTCAGGATGTTGATCAGGATGGTGATGTTGATATGGCTTTGGGTAGCTGGTTTGCTGGCGACTTAAGACATTTTAATCCGCACCGTTCCCAAAATTATTATATTGAGAATGCGGCCATCAAGAAGCATTCATCCAATAATACTCGCCGAGATTTTAAGCCACATGCATTACCTGGAGCGCAAGGGGAGACCTTGTCAGTACTTTCTCGGATATTGATCGAGATGGTAAGCCGGAGTTGCTCGTGGGAAATGATATGGATGCCCCCGATATTATATATCGCTGGAAATCGGGGCG
>NZ_LWFZ01001020.1:0-1737 GCF_001635225.1 Oleiphilus sp. HI0086 | reverse complement strand
CATGTGTTGACAGCTATGGGCTTGTCTGACGAATTGGCATTGAGCGCCTTGCGTTTTTCCTTTGGTCGTTTCACAACTAAAGATGAAGTGCTGAAGGCCGCTGAGATGCTCTGCTCGGCAGTCACGCGAATGAAGGGCTAGAGTTCGCTAGTTTATTGGGCTAAAAGGCTGCTAGAGTTCTTTGTTTTAATATTTTTTAATGGCGTTATTGGTGAGTGTCTTTTTTCTGCTTTGCCCTGTATAATCCCGCCACAATTTTTTAACTTTTAAACTTACTTTGGAGATAAGCTCATGGCGGTAGAACGCACTCTTTCAATCATCAAACCTGATGCAGTAGCAAAAAATGTAATTGGTAAAATCTACAGCCGTTTTGAAAAAGCTGGACTAAAGATTGTTGCTTCAAAAATGATCCACATGGATGATGAAAAAGCTGGCGGTTTCTACGCTGAGCACAAAGAACGTCCTTTCTATGGTGACTTGGTTTCATTCATGACGTCTGGACCGGTTGTTGTTCAGGTTCTAGAAGGTGAAAACGCAGTTCTTGCTCACCGTGACCTAATGGGTGCAACAAACCCTAAAGAAGCAGCAGAAGGTACAATCCGTGCAGACTTCGCAGAGTCTATCGATGCGAACGCAGTACACGGTTCTGATTCAACTGAATCAGCAGCTCGTGAAGTATCTTACTTCTTCGCAGATGCAGAGATTTGCCCACGCGGCTAAGGCTACATTAGCCTAAAGCAAGCAGGATACCATTCCCTGTAGCGCCTCAAATAGACGCTCAGAGAAAGGATCCTGCTTTTTGTCGTTATTATAGCCGGATTAATAACGAGTAGACTTCGCTCAATAATTTGAATGATTGGGTGAATAAACATGCAGTTCGGCAGTATTTTTACGCGAGAGAATTTATGAGCGCAGATGTAACACCAGAAACCAAAAAAGTTAATTTGTTGGGTCTTCCACGGCAAAAAATGCTGGATTTCCTGGAGGGGATCGGTGAGAAACCGTTTCGTGCCAAACAAATCATGCAATGGATTCATCAATATGGTGTGCATAACTTCGACGAAATGACCAATATCAGCAAAGCGCTGCGTGAAAAACTTTCAAAGATCGCAACGATTGAAGGGCCAGATATTATCTATCAGGATATCTCGTCAGATGGAACTCGTAAGTGGGTGATGCAGATGCCTGGCGGTAGTAGTATCGAGACGGTGCTTATTCCTGAAGGTGACCGTGGAACCTTGTGTATTTCTTCTCAAATCGGTTGCGCTCTGGATTGTAGTTTTTGTTCTACTGGTAAGCAGGGTTTTAATCGTAACTTGTCTACAGAAGAGATTGTAGGTCAGATTTGGAATGCTATTGCCTCCTTTGAAGAACTCGACCGGGTAAAAGATCGTCCCGTAACAAATGTTGTGTTTATGGGTATGGGCGAGCCGCTGTTAAATTTTGACAATGTCATGGATGCTGTAGACATCATGATGGATGATTTCGCTTACAGCATTTCCAAGAAGCGTCTGACAATCAGTACTGCTGGTGTGGTGCCAGCAATGGATCGAATGGGCGAATTTACCGATGCCTCGATTGCAATATCCTTGCATGCACCAAACGATGAGCTTAGAAACGAACTGGTGCCGGTGAACAAGAAGTATCCGATTAAGATGCTGCTTTCATCGCTAAAAAGCTATCTGGATCAGCTTTCGGATAAACGAAAAGCGACCATCGAATATACCCTAATTGCAG
>NZ_LWFZ01001019.1:0-1391 GCF_001635225.1 Oleiphilus sp. HI0086 | reverse complement strand
AAGGTATTTTTTGCGGTGTGTCCTCAGGCGGAGCCGTGGCTGCAGCTTTGCGCTTGTCAGCCAAGCTTGAAAATGCGGTGATCGTCGCCATTATCTGTGACCGTGGAGATCGTTACCTTTCAACAGGTGTTTTTTCGTGAGCAGGTGGCTCGGTAGCGTGTAACTATGGCAAATATTTTTTCTAAGCATAGAACTAAGCTGCGTGAGCAGTCTAAAAAGCAAAAAAAATCACTTGAGCGTGAACTTAAAGATTCGAAGCAGGAAGCTCGGGTGAAAGTGAGCCTGGAGTCCAAGAACCTCGCCAACGATGTTGATAGCTCTGATAGTGGCTTGCTTCAGTGTCAAATTCTGTCTCTCAGTCATGAGGGGCGAGGTATCGCCAAAAATAAAGGCAAAACGCAATTTGTGCATTATGCCTTGCCCGGTGAGACTGTTTTGGCTGAGGTCTTGGCTCATCGTGCTAAATATGATGAGCTGGCTGCGGTGAAAGTGATGCAAGCTTCAGATCAACGTGTTGAAGCTGTATGCTCATATTATGGAACTTGTGGTGGCTGCAGCCTCCAACATATGGGGCATAAAGCTCAACTGGCGCATAAACAAACTGTATTGGCTGACCAGCTTAAGCACTTTGGGGATTTGGCTCCGCAACAATGGTTGCCGCTTGTCGAGAGTGAGCCGTGGGGTTATCGTTCGCGTGTCCGGCTCAGTGTCGACTATGGCCGAAAAGGAGAAGGGCTTCGAATTGGCTTTCGTAAAAAAGCCTCCAAAGAGACATTAGATATAGATTCTTGCCCAATTATGGCTAGTGAGCTTTCAAGTGCCTTACCCGTACTTAAAGAACTTGTTGCTTCAATCTCGGTGCATAAAGCACTTGGCCACCTGGAACTGTCCTTGAGTCGTGAGGGAATAGGCGTGTTGATTCGGCATGTGAAGCCTCTTGAGCAGAGTGACTTGGAAATGCTTAGAAACCTTGCGAAGGAGCAGAAGTGGACGGTGTTTCTGCAAGCAGGGGACATTTCCAGTATTCAGCAGTTGTGGCCGGAAAATGAGTGCCGAGAAGAAGGCCAAGCTAACTTGTCCTATAATTTGCGGGTATTGAAGCAAAATTTAGCCTTACAATTCCACCCAAAAGATTTTACGCAAATCAACCTTGGTGTGAATCAGAAGATGGTTCTACTCGCGCTGCAGCTACTTGAACTTAAATCTGATGAGCGTGCTCTGGATCTGTTTTCAGGACTGGGTAATTTTACTTTGGCAATGGCAAAGTGCGCTAAGGAAGTTGTTGGGGTTGAAGGCAGTCAGGATATGGTGGAAAGAGGCTTGTTTAATGCACAAGCTAATGATATCGAAAATGTCACTTTTTATGAAAGTAACCTATACAGTGACTTCTC
>NZ_LWFZ01001018.1:0-8418 GCF_001635225.1 Oleiphilus sp. HI0086 | reverse complement strand
CTAAGTTTTTGATTCGTACGGATTCTAGCCTATTCTAAATAGACGAACCTTAAAACTATTCTGTCAAAATTAGTTGTAAAGAAAATTAATTCAAAACTATAGAAGCTAAGAAGTTATGCGCGTACTTGAAAACATTACCTATGACGAATTAAGAGTCAGCGATTATGCCACATTTACTAAAACATTAAGTGATGAGAATTTGGTTTTATTTGCTGCGACTAATGGCGAAATGCCGCTGAGTGCTTTATCTGTCGATGCTGCGAAAAAGAATGTATATGACGATACAGTCGGCTATGGCATGTGGGCTAGCTCACTTATCTCAACCGCTTTCGACAAAGTCATTCCTGGGCCTGGAAGTATCTACCTGGACCAAAACCTAAGCTTTAAGCGAAAAGTAGAGCTGGGAGACACGCTGACGGTAAAGCTCACTGTACTCCAAAAGCTCGAAAACCATAGAGTGTTGTTTCAGTGTGACGTTAGTAATCAAGATGGTGAAGTCGTGGTAAATGGTGAGTCGACTGTAATCGCCCCAATTGATAAGATATCTGTAGACCAACAATCACTCCCACGAGTACACATCAAGAACTAGGCTTTATTAAATTATAATGGATAAGATTTTTTTAGCGCTCGATTCAATACTAACCCGTTACGAAAATCTTTTTCATAATGCTAATGAACTCGGCTTACCCTCTTTTCAATGCGACCCGATCTGGCCCTCGCCTTGCGCAGTTAGTATCGTCAAAGACTGTCATTACTGGCGCCATAAGGAAAAGAGATCAGGGAATATCTTTGCAAGCCTTGAAGATGCGCTCGAGACCAAATTCCATCCCGATTTCCACGCCTTCTTCGAAAGCTACTGGGCGAACGGAATGCGTGTAGAGCACCCTTTAGTTGATTTTGCGTTAATACAAACGTGGAACGAAGAAGATCAGGAGCGTCTAAAAGAAAATATACTCGGACACTGTTTCGCGAAGCTTAAGAACAAACAGAGCTTAACGCTATTTATCGGCTGCACCGACAGCAATGAAGTTGTAAGTATTGAAAATCATAGCGGGAAAGTCATTTTAGAGCGCCCAGGTCGAAAAGATTATAAAGAGTTGGCTGACAACCTTGAAAGTTTCTTGCTAGCCCTCAACCCTACAGCACTCGAGTACAACTAAGGCGCCTTCATGTTAAGCCATGCTTCTTAGTAGCGCGGGAGCTTAACATTTTCAAACATTTCTTGAACGTCCTGACGATGCATATGGCGGTAGCATGCTTCCTCGACAACCTTCTGAGTAAGATGAGGTGCAAACTGTTGTAGGAACTCATACATAAAGCCGCGCATAAAGGTCCCCTTCCTGAATCCGATATTGGTAACACTTGCCTCAAACAGTCGGTCGGTATCAATCGCAGTCAAGCCGACATCTTTTTGAGTGTCGTAAGCCATGGATGCTACGATCCCGATACCCAAACCGAGTTTCACATAAGTTTTTATGACATCGGCATCGGACGCAGTAAAGACAATATTTGGAGATAATCCAGCCTCTGAAAAGGCAGCATCAAGCTTGGACCTCCCGGTAAACCCTTTCACATAGGTGACAATCGGGAATTCAGCTAGCTTGGCTAATGTTATATCACTATCTGAAGCAAGCGGGTGATTGTTAGGCACGATAACGATTCTATTCCAAGAATAGCAAGGCATCATGATTAAGTCTGGATGATGCTCGAGCGCCTCAGTCGCAATTGCGAAATCCACGGTGCCATCTGAGGCAAGTTCGGAAATTTGAGCAGGTGTTCCCTGGTGCATATGCAATGAAACATCGGGAAAGCTATTCATAAATCGACTAATTACCGTCGGCAGGACATAGCGCGCCTGTGTATGTGTAGTAGCAATCGACAAGTCACCTTTGTGCTCATTATTAAACTCCTGAGCAATTTTTTTAATACTTTCGACTTCTCCAAGCACATCGCCAACAACTTTCAGTATCGCTTCGCCTGCGGGTGTTATCCGTGTTAGGTGCTTACCACTACGAGAGAAAATCTCTACCCCCAGCTCGTCTTCTAGCAAACGAATCTGCTTACTTATACCGGGCTGAGAGGTGTATAAGCTTTGTGCAGTTGCAGAAACATTTAAGTCGTGATGAGCGACTTCCCATATATAACGGAGTTGTTGTAATTTCATTATTATCTCCAGACAGGATCGGGTTACACCAAAATGATATAAAGCTATAGCTAAATATTCTTATTGGAAATAAAAAAACTTAGCTATAGTATGAGAAATAGCATCAAATTGGTGCGCACAGCTTTGTTTAATGTGCTGTCTAAGTTCAATTTGGCTCGAAGTGTTATCAACAGCAAGGCCTCAAAAACGGCCATTTGATTAACTAAGCCTTGTATTTCCCTATCTATATTAGACCATAATCATGGAATTTCTTGCTTTAGGTGATTTTATTACGTACGTGCTTGCCGGAGCCGGTGTTGGTTTTGCGGTTGGGGTGACGGGTGTCGGTGGCGGGTCCTTAATGACGCCGCTTCTTATACTCTTCGGTTTCCCGACTCATATCGCCATTGGAACGGATCTAATTTATGCCGCCGCAACAAAGGCGAGCGGTGTAATTTCGCATGCGAAACAGTCTACTGTTAACTGGCAGATAGTATTTAGATTAGGCTTAGGCAGTATCCCGGCTTCACTTGTTACAGTCTACATGCTGAAGAACCACTTTGGTGATCCGTCCAGCTATCAACACATCTTATTAACTGTGCTTGGCTGTATGTTAATAATGACCGCCCTGGTAATTCTTATAAAACCTCGCCTTACCCGTTCATTTAATCTAAGCAGTAATGAGCGTCATAAGCTTAAAAAATACCAAGGCTTATTAACTGTATTTGCAGGGTTTATTCTCGGTATTTGTGTAACCCTAACGTCTGTTGGGGCTGGCGCATTTGGTGCAGCAGTTTTGATGATGCTTTATCCACGCTTAAACCCCGTTACTATCATCGGAACTGATATTGCCCACGCGGTACCGCTTACGCTCATAGCCGGGTTGGGACATATGCAGCTTGGTAATGTGGATTTCGTTCTTTTAATCTCCCTGCTAGTTGGGTCTATTCCTGCCATTCACTTTGGTTCAAAATTGAGCAAAAAACTACCAAGTGAAATATTGCAGCCAATATTAGCCAGCATCCTATTGATTATTGGGGTAAAATACGCGATCTTTTAGCCAATAACGCACAACACAAATACAGTTGAAGCTATGTCGCCAACATTTAATCTACTTAAAACAAAGTTCTTATCACCGCCATATAACCCAAGCAGTATTTTAAGAAAGCACCTACTAGAGCGGCTTGAGCTTCGGAGTGGCAGAAAGCTGGTGTTGGTTTCTGCACCTGCAGGCTATGGTAAGACAACCCTTGTTTCGCAGTGGCTACATCACAGTAAATCAAAACACTGCTGGCTATCACTTGATCAGAACGACAATCAGGCACTGAGATTTTGGCGTTATTTTCTTGGAGCGCTTCAAAGCTCTATTTCTGAATTCGGAGAAGAAGCACAGACACTGCTTCGGGACGATTCAGCTCACATTGAGGGCGCTGTCACTTCGATAATTAATGAGTTGAATGAATGGGCTAGCCATAATGAGCACCTTGATATTGTCTTAGATGACTTTCATAACATTGATAGTAAGGAATGCCTGAACCAGTTCGCCTACTTTGTCGATTTTCTGCCACCTTCTGTTCAAATTATCATCACATGCAGGTTCGAACCTTCGCTTCCGATCTCTCGTTGGAGTGTAAAAAACTGGGTAGACCAAATACAATCATCAGACTTGGCCTTCTCTATTGAAGAATCTAAAGCTTTTCTTCTTGATTATATGAATCTATCGTTAAGTGATGCGCAAGTAGACTCCTTGTTTGCATCCAGTGAGGGCTGGATAGCCGCATTACAACTTGCAGCGCTATCCGCCGTCTCCACTCCCAAGGCTGACCAGTCGCTCATATCTGTAGATAGGCTTCTTTCAGATGATAGGCATCTGAGCGAATATATTGTGAGTGAAATTCTCTCTCAACAGCCGCAAAATGTTTCAGACTTCTTATTGAGGTCTTCATGTTTACTCCGCTTAAACGCGCAGCTTTGCGACTCGATGCTTAATATCCAGGGTTCTGCGAAGATACTTGACCACCTTTATAGAGCAAACCTCTTCATTACCCCCTTAGATAATGAACATAGCTGGTACCGTTATCATGAGATGTTTAGAGAGTCGCTCCTTCGAAAAATTAAAGTAGAGCAACCAACACTTCTAGAAACATTGCAGAAAAGCGCTATTGAGTGGCTTGTCACGCATGAACAAGCCCATGAAGCGATAGAGCAAGTTGTTCAACTTCAAGATTGGGATCTTTTAATACAATTGCTTGAAAAAAATGGTAACAACCTAATACATGAAGGGCATCACTTACTCGTTTTAGAGTGGCTTCGAAAAGTACCCGAAAAGCTATTTAGCCAGTCTCCCCGCGCGATTATGCTTAAGATCTGGGCATTGTTCTTCAGTAACAAAATTGAAGTGATTGCCCCTTTGCTAGAAGAGCTGGAACTCCTTATTGATAAGCAACGCTTGCTTTGCATTGAAACTAGCGCAAGTGAATTAATTGACTTACATAGTGAGATCTCGCTTATTCGGGCCTATCTGGCTCGCAGCCAGTCAGACCTAAAGAGCGCAGGACAATTAACTAAAGATGTTCTGAAAGAGCTCGATACAACCAAGATGCCCCTTAAATCCGTCACCTATTACGGAATTGGTCTTGATAGCTTCGCTGTCGGTGACCTGGAGTCTGCGGAAGCTGCTTTGAGCGAAGCAATTGAGCATGGCAAGCGAGAGAAGAAATATACCACGGTGCTATCAAGCAGCGGCCTGCTTGGATGGATCTATTTTTACCAAGGTAATCTTGAAAAAGCGTTAGAAACCGGGATTATTAACCAACAATGGATCGATAGCTATCACGACAGCTCTCAACCTAGAATAATTTCTTGTTGGCAAAATAGTGCCTTGGCATTGATATATACAGAGAAAGCCGAATTTACTATCGCTCAGTCGTACATCAACCCCTTGCTACGACATTTGGAAATTGGGACAGAGCCAGGCCAGCACATAATCATTCAGTACACCCAAGCAATGCTTTATTTTGCACAGGGCAAATATGTCGATGCTATCGAATGCTTGGATGATGCATGGCATACCTATCAGCACAAACGAGACTCCATCGTTTTCACTCCACCAAGTATCATCGCACTAAAGGCTCGCTGCCTTTTATCAATGGGGATGATAGAGAAAGCTCAATTTGTGATAAATGAACTAAACGAAGAAAGCATTAATGCTGTCCCCTTAAACTATGAGGATATTAACCTAACAAAAGCACGGATTTTTGCGGCGCAAAGTAATTATAAACTTGCATTGGAAGTAATTAACCGTCTTGCTGAACAGACTCGTTCTAAGCACCATGTATACAACCTGATTCAAGTATTGAACCTTTCTGCCTCAATCTACCATAGCCTCCACAACTCAAAAGAAGCCGAAGAAGCAATTAAAGAATCATTACATCTCGCATCACAGGACGGCTTCATCTCTGTTTACACCAATGAGGCTGTTGAGCTTCTTCCGGTTCTAGCACTGGGTGCTGATCCCAGCATACCTGACAGCTATTTGCAGAAATTGAGCGCAACATTAGGATTAAGCAATGAGACCAAGCCTGTTCAACAAGATGAACTGCCTGGCGCAGCAGCATTGGAGAGCAATAAGCAATTGCTAGAACCTCTTAGCTCGCGCGAACTTGAAGTGCTCGGCCTGATTGATCAGGGCTTAGCAAACAAAGAGATCGCTCAGAAGCTAAGCCTCGCACCGGCCACCGTCAAAGCACATATTCGCAACCTATATGGAAAGATAGAAGCAAAGAGTCGTACAGAGGCTTTATCAAAAGCACGAAGCATTGGTCTGATCTAATATACGAGATCATAAAGTGTGATGCGCATCACACTTTATATCACTTAAGCCTAGGCGTAAGCCTTATGGACGATCTAATTAAGCCTGACTAAGCCCTATTATAAACTCATCGAAACAAGCAGTACTAAGTAAAAACTTCAGGCCTTTTACTTAGCGATGTTTGCGTCTTTCAGGTATTAGTTTTCCGATCAGGGCTTCCCTACAAGGCCCGACTTGTGAACGCGGCGAGATGATAGTTCGGCATCATCCGCCGCTTTTTTTTGCCTAAATTTTATAGATTCAGCAGGTTTGCTTAGCCAAACTGTCGACGGTATGGCGGCAATGAATTGATCAAGAGATTACCGTAACGACGGGTGAGCAGCCGATTATCAAGAATCGTCACCTGGCCGGTGTCTTTCTCCGTCCGAATCAAACGACCACAAGCTTGAATCAACTTAAGGCTGGCATCTGGCACGGTCACTTCCATAAACGGGTTTCGACCTTGCGCCTCGAGCCACTCACTAATGCTTTGCTCTAAAGGGTCGTTAGGCACAGAAAACGGTATTTTGGCAATAACAACATGCGTAAGGTAATTGCCTGGCAAATCAATCCCTTCAGCGAGGGAAGCCAAGCCAAACAAAATACTTCGCTTTGAAGAATCTATAAGCGCTTTATGTTTGTTTACCAGCTCCTGCTTTGAGTATTCGTCTTGGGTCATAATATCTTTGCGTAAGACCGGGTCTATTTGATAAAGCACGTCATTCATTTGCTTTCTAGAGCTGAATAAAACTAATACAGCTTGATCATCACCAATCCAGTTTGCCAGATTTGAGGATATTTCCTGAGTGTGCTGTTCAGGGTCTGAAGCTGACGATGTCATTGGAGGAATTACCAGCTTGGCAACTTGATTAAAGTCAAACGGGCTTTGCACTCGATGATAAACACTATCAGCGGGTAAACCTGCTTTGTGAGCAAGTCGGTCAAACTTGCCAAGCGCTGTTAATGTTGCGGAGGTTAATATTGCTGCGTAAGACTTTTTCCACAACGCTTCGTGAAGCAAGCCACCCGCGCTTAATGGGCTACCATGCAAGCTAATATCGGCAGCGTTTTCATATTCACGCAGCATTAACCAACGCGCATTCGGCGGCGCACCTTCTTTTTCAACTTTTCCGTAGAACATCCAAAGCGCGTGCAAACCTTCGGCTCTGTCACACAATGCACCAATAACAGGAAACCATTGCTCCCCTTCTTCTCGAGATAAACCGCAATCTGATTTTTCATCAACAACTTTGTTCATTTCGTTTCGAATATCGTCAAGCAAACGACATAAACTCGCAAACAAAACTTTTAGTTCTTGCGCTGCATCTAAAAGCGCTTCGGGTATAACTCCCTGTGGGAAGCGAAATCGTTTGACACTATTATTGTCTTCTTCATCCCATTGAATTTCCTGAGCAAGGTAATCATAAGTACGTGTAATCCAGTCATGTAGCTGAGTAGATACCAAGGAAATATCCTCAATATTTTTGTGAAGAAAATTACCCTGCGATAAATAAGGTGAAAGCTCCACCATTGCTTTGCTAAGCACCTTGAGCCAGTTATCGGTACTTTTAAGACCGCCTTGAACCGTAAAATGATTGAGTGCCTTATCTGCCAAATGGTGCCCTTCATCCAGTACCAAAATAGACTGCTCGGGTGCTGGCAATATAACGCCACCACCCAAAGCCAGATCTGATAACAAAAGATCATGATTAACCACGACAATGTCAGCATTGTCCCAGGTCTTTCTGCTTTCATAATAAGGGCAAGAATTAAAATAGCTGCAACGGCGCTTGCTGCACTGCTGATTATCAGTCGATAGACTGCGCCAAACTTCAGGTTCGATCACGCTTTCCCAGGTATCTTTGTCGCCATCCCAAGCTCCTGAAGCGTATTTAGATAGATACACCTCTAGCTCAGATTTATCGGTAGAAACGCTATCTTCCTGGGTTAGAAATAGCGGTAACGCAGTAGTATCGCTATTGGCATTATCAAGCTGTTGATCCAGCTTGCTCAGACAAAGGTAACGACCCCGACCTTTTGCCAGGGCATAGTTGAAATCAAGGCCGGAGTATTTCGCTAGCTCAGGTAGGTCCTTGCTCATGACCTGATCTTGCAAAGCGGTTGTAGCGGTAGAAACGATAACTTTTCTACCTTGCGCTAAAGCAAGAGGGAGCACTGAAATGCTGTAAGCAAGCGTTTTTCCAGTGCCGGTTCCTGCCTCGACAACACATACTGCTGGGTCGGACTTTCGTGCACCCTGATCATCTTCTTTAATGCTGCCTAAATATTTTGCTATCTCGGCAATCATTACTCTTTGCCCATATCGCGGGCGGAATCCTTCCCTAGAAGTAAACTTGCGATAAGTGGACTGTATGAGTTGTTTTTGACTGTCTGTAAGCATTGGTTAAATAAATAACTATTTTTT
>NZ_LWFZ01001017.1:0-1258 GCF_001635225.1 Oleiphilus sp. HI0086 | reverse complement strand
CTTTTAGCCGGGTCTGAATGTCGTCAGTGCTCTCGCTAACATAAATAACTGGAATAGTTGTCTCGTGAGACTCCTGGATTACTTGAACGGCATCGATGCCAGCAAGCTTATGCCCGCCAAAATCTACATCGGCTACGATGGTCTCTGGCTTATCCTGCTTAGCTGCGTGAACAAAATCATCAACATCACTGAAGTTGATTGAACGAAAACCAAAGAACTCCAGCTGATTAATAATGCGGTTAGCGTACTCGGTGTTGTTTAGCGCGAGGTAAATCGGAGTGCGTAAAAAAGTACGTGGATTCGAGTGCGAGGTGTCGCTTCGCCCCCCTCCGGTATCACTCTTTCGCAAAGTGCACTCATTCAGCTCCTGAATAAAGGACTCAATTTTTTGTTGGCTGTCTAACGAAAGCGGGGCTTCAGGGTTAACATTGCTCAGTAGCTGGTTAATTTTTCGTGCCGAAGTCTCCTGGCGAGACATCTCAAAGCGGGTTGCAAAACGCTCTAGTTTTTCACTCGCATCATTTAAATCTTGAGTGCGATCCAGGTCTTCCCAAGAGGAGAGTTTGCACTTTTGATAGACATCTAATACAACTCTGGCTTGCGTCGTAACTCGTTTTGCAAACAGTTGTTTAAGTTTCTCTCGTTGGTTGTCCTGAGCCATTCCTTGATCCTAATGGAAGAATTCTTTTTGTAAACGCGAATCGTCTCTACATAATTTAGCATAATCCCCTGAATATGGAGGTTTTTATCGTCAAAAAATGTCAGGATGTGTAAGTTGATCTATTGTTATATGGAAGCAATGCCTACAGGCTGGCCATTATGATTTCTGTGGTGAAAGAGGTCGGGTCGTTTTTATACTTGGGCTTTGCTAATAAAAAGACACCAATGAAGATACTGATGGAGATAAAGTAAGTGAGGCCTAATCATGAGGCATAGTCATAGCCTGACAAATCAGGGTCCTAGCTTACAAAGGACACTATTTGCTTATATTAGCATTATGTTGCTGTTGTTGTTGGTTGGAAGCTTTACGCTGAATATCACCACCATGCGTGACTATTTGCAGAATCAATTGCAGTCCCATGCACAGGATGCTGCTACTTCTTTGGGCTTGTCATTATCGACGAGTATAGATGCTCAAGATCGCGTGGCGGCAGCGCGAATTGTTGACACGATATTCGACAGTGGTGACTACAGAAAAATTGTTTTTTTTGACTTGAACGGTGCCGCCATTGTCGTGCGCGCTAACTCTTTAACTGTT
>NZ_LWFZ01001016.1:0-681 GCF_001635225.1 Oleiphilus sp. HI0086 | reverse complement strand
TGCTTTGCTAGATGAAATCGAGTTTTATCGGGTTAAAGGAGGTGAAGTCGTTGAATTTGTCCGTACAGGTGATCACTTTGTTTTCTCTGAGCGTCCTATTCAACATCGAGCATTTCTATTTCCAATCGATGGCGCTGATGAAGCACAGCATGTTTACTTGAAAGTTCGCTCTTCAAGTTCCATTCAGTTGCCTGCTACGCTTTGGCCAGAGAAAAGCTATTTTGAGGCTGACCAATATCGCTTTGCCGAGCACGGTTTGTACTATGGCATCGTTCTGGTGATGGCTTTGTATAACTTCTTTCTTTTTTTGCGACTTAGAGATAGTGCTTACCTGTTCTACGTTTTGTACGTGATTACCTTTGCTGTAGCCCAGATGTCCCTGACGGGCTTTGCTTACCAATTTATCTGGCCAAACTTTCCGGTATGGAATGAGCAGAGTATGGCGGTAATAACGCCCTTAATCGTGACATCGGGGATGGTATTTGTATCGAACTTCCTTAAATTGCAGAATAATCACCCGTACTTGAATCGTATTGTCTATTTGCAGGCTTGGCTTGGAATCGTGTTGGCTTTCTTGAGCACGCTCTTACCTTATGCAGTCATGATTCCTTATGGTGCGGCTTTGGCGATCGTTACTTGTTCGTCTATTTTATTTATTAGTTACTATGTCACGATCAAATC
>NZ_LWFZ01001015.1:0-1423 GCF_001635225.1 Oleiphilus sp. HI0086 | reverse complement strand
GTGCTATTAAGATCATGTTTTGTGTTGTTAATAGCTAATATTGTGTTTACAAATTTGTGACTGGATTTCAGAGTCGGAGCAATTTGGTAAACAAGTTCGAATACATAATAATAGATGTGATTTCGGCAGCCTGCTAGCTAATAAATTACCAATCAGAATATCGATCGTGTCTCCGTTCTGCTCAAATGGAATCGTCTGAGATAGCTTAAACAGTAAAGCATGTTCGACTTGTTCGGCTTGCAGCTCGTTTTGCTGAACGTCCTTTCTTAGCGCACCTTTGGGTAGACTTTTTCTTACCTGCCTAAGTGGTGCAACGACTTGTTCGTGCCAAGAGTCTAGCTCTTCGTTGATGTTGGGTAGCAGCGGTGTAATATTCTTTTTCATAAGCCCAGCCCACATTGCAAAGAGTGATAGGTTGACGCGAAAGCCTTGGGCATCTTGTAGGTCTAATAAGGTGTCTTGCAGTGTTTTATTCTTCCACAGCTTAAGTGAACATAGCCAAAATTCATTCTCTAGAGAGAGGGCGTTCATTTCTGCTGCCGATATTGCGGTGATAGAGGGGCGGCTATGAGTCATTTGGTTAGAGCATATTTGATAAGTGTAAATCGAAATAAATCCATAGGAATTTATCGGCATCTTAGGATTGATGTTGCGTAGGATATCCGCTACCGTCTGCGCCATCCAGACATATCTTATCAGTAAAGGCAGGTTTCCTGAATGTTAAAGATCGATGCATTGACCCTACGAAGAGGCCCGGAGCCTTTATTAGCCGAGGCGAATGCCCTTGTGCATGCCGGTCAACGTGTGGCGATTATTGGCGCCAACGGGGCAGGAAAAACAAGCTTGTTTAAACTTATCTTAGGCGAACTTAGCCCGGATTCGGGTGCCTATTCTTTGCCCGGTAACTGCCGTGTTTCTCATATGGCTCAGGAAGTCACAGCAGGAGAGCGAACGGCTAAAGATTATGTGCTCGATGGCCATCAGCAGCTCCGTAGTCTGGAGGCTGAATTAAAACAAGCTGAAGCCGCACACGATGACCATAAAATTGCTGAACTCCATGGAGAGCTGGAGCACATAGGTGCCTATGAAGCACCAGTTATCGTGGAAAAGTTACTGCATGGTTTGGGATTTGATCAGAAAGACATGCAGCGCCCGGTTAATGACTTCTCTGGTGGTTGGCGAATTCGTTTGAATTTGGCGCAAGCACTGATGTGCCCTTCTGACCTATTGTTGCTGGATGAGCCGACGAACCACTTGGATCTAGATGCGATGCTCTGGCTGGAGCAATGGCTGAAACGTTACGAAGGTACGGTGTTATTCATTTCTCATGACCGTGACTTCATTGATGCCGTGTCGACACATATTCTTCACTTCGAACACAAGCAGCTGAATCAATATACAGGAACTTATAGTGAGTTCGAGA
>NZ_LWFZ01001014.1:0-1658 GCF_001635225.1 Oleiphilus sp. HI0086 | reverse complement strand
ATTGAACGCTATGTTTACCTGAGTGTCGCTAAGCGTAATAACCGCCAGGACTTTAATAAGCTTCACCGTATGATTAGCGGGAAGGACTTTAAGTCGGCTGTAAAGTTTGCTTCTTCGTCTAAGACCGCCATGTCGAATATGATCGGTGCGGGTCTGGTTCGATTAGGCCGCAGACAGCCACGTGAAGAAATTGAATATGCGATGGAAGAAGGCTTGCTGGAAACGATGCCGCGTTTAGAAAAACGTACGCAATATCTAGCGACTTTAGCTAACGTTTCAACCTTGCTCGGCTTGTTGGGCACGATCATTGGTTTGATCGCTGCATTTACAGCGGTTGCCTCGGCCGATCCTGCACAAAAAGCTAGCTTGCTATCACAAAGTATTTCAGTAGCGATGAACACGACTGCATTCGGTTTGATTGCGGCGATTCCTTTATTACTCGTTCACTCAGTACTTCAAACAAAGACTAACGAGATTGTCGATAGTTTTGAAATGGCGGGCATTAAAGTGATGAACTTATTAAGTGACCGATCAGCTTCGGTTCCAGCACCTGCTAAGGCTACACAGTCGCCAAGTGCTGACTCAGGGCTTAATGCGGCAGCCGCTGTTTAGTTGGTCTTTGTAAACCAACTTTATTGATCAATCCTTAGCGAAATAGGCAGACTCGACTATGAAACGCAAACATCGACGCTTACGAAGTGAAGCAGATCTGGATATCACGGCATTTATGAATTTAATGATCGTGCTTGTACCAATCTTGCTGATCAATATGATCTTTGCTCATACGAGTGTACTTGAGTTGAACTTTCCAACTCAAGACCAAAGCTCAGCTCAGGATGATGAGTCATTGCAGTTACAGGTAATGATTCTGGAAGATAAGTTGGTGGTTGCCGACAATAAAGGCGGTGTGATTAAGCAAATAGATAGTTTAAAGCGGAATTCAGTTGCAAATAATAGCTCTGACAACGCGGCCGTAAGTACTGGGGCTTACGACTTTGCGATGTTAGGGCAAGTGATGCAGGAGCTGAAATCGCGTATTCCGGAAAAGAAAGATATTACTGTCATGGCACGAAAAGACACTTCCTATCAGACCTTGGTGTCTGTGATGGATAAGGTGCGATCTTACCGTACCGTTGTTGCGGGAAGTGTAGTGAATGCCGAGTTATTCCCGGAAGTGTCGATAGCCGATGCGCCGGAAGTTGTTGATGCAAACGAAAGTGTTGCGGATGCCAAGACCGAATTAACTGATGGGAAGGTTAGATCATGAAAACATCAGCAAAAGCCAAGCGTATCCAGCGTCACCAACGCCGTAGTAAGAATCAGGGTAAGTTAAACCTGGTATCCTTGATGGACATCTTTACGATTCTTGTGTTTTTCTTGATGGTAAATTCCTCAAGTGATGTACAAGTATTGAACCAGAACAATATGGTCAAGCTTCCGGTTTCTAATGCTGATCAAATGCCAAAAGATGCGCTGGCATTAGCCGTGACTCACGACGATATTCTTGTCGGTGGCCGAGCGATCGTTAAAGTCGCCGAGCTTCGTGAATTTCAAGGAGAGGTAGAACCTCTGCTTAAGGCTGAGTTAGACTATCAGGCTTCAAAGTCTAACAGCGCAGTCGCGCCAGAAGGGCGTCCAATCACTATCGTTGCCGATCG
>NZ_LWFZ01001013.1:0-1416 GCF_001635225.1 Oleiphilus sp. HI0086 | reverse complement strand
TTGGGGTGAGAGCTGAGTAACAGATATCATCTCTGCGACTTAGCTTTGTGAAAACCTCTGCACTACTGGCCATCTGGGGAACCCACTTGGGTGAAACAAAGCTACCGGCCTCTATTTGCTTCAGTCCAGCCTTGCCAAGCTGTTCGATTAAGGCGAGTTTATCTTCCAAGCTTACGATTCCAGCTTCGTTTTGTAGCCCGTCACGCGGACCCACTTCAACAATTCTTACTTGATCACTCATGCTTGTGTTTACTCCTTATTGCTCTTAATCCANGGAGCTGGCTGCTTATCGAAAAATGCCTTCAATCCATTTTGACCTTCTTCCGATACGCGTAAGTCAGCAATAAGCTGGCTGGTGCGTTCACTTAAGTCTTCAGGAGCTTGCACTATGTCAGCCACTAGCTGCTTGGCTGCAATACTGGCTTGCGGGCCAGTTGTTAAAATTTGTTCAACAATAGCCTGTACTTGCTCATCTAATTGTTCAGTTGCTACAACTTCATGGACAAGTTGATAACCCTTTGCTGCTTGAGCCTTAAATACTTCAGCAGTTAAGAATAGTCTTTTTGCGATGCGAGGGCCGATGGCTTCAACAACAAAAGGCCCGATGGTGGCAGGTGTTAAACCGAGTTTCGTTTCGCTTAAACAGAAACGTGATTTCTCATCGGCGATGGCAATGTCGCTGCACGCGATAAGCCCGATTGCTCCACCGTAGGCGGCTCCTTGTACGCGTGCTATTGTGGGAATCCTAAGATCGTTTAACTCTTGCATAAGCGCAGCAAGTTGGCGTGCATCGTGAAGGTTGTCTTCATGACTTAGCGTTGCCATACGTTTCATCCAGGCTAAGTCAGCCCCGGCGCAGAAATGTTTACCATCAGCTTTGAGTACCATAACGCGCGCATCTGAGTCGTTGACTGTTTTTATATGTGCGCGTAGTTCGGTAATTACCTGGTCATCGAAAGCGTTGTGCTTTTCAGGGCGCGATAAGCAAAGGGTGGCGATTTGCTTATCAAATTGAAGAGTACTTGCTGGCTGCATGGTTAATATCCTGATTCATTGAATTGTACCTTATGAGTAATTTGAGTGATCGCTCATACTTACATTCTAAATACGCCAAACTCGGTATCTTCTATTGGTGCGTTTAGGCTAGCTGAGATTGCGACGCCAAGAACTTTTCGAGTGTCGCTAGGCTCGATTATGCCGTCATCCCATAAGCGTGCACTGGCATAATAAGGGTGTGCCTGTTTTTCAAACTGTTCGATAATCGGTTGCTTGAGTGCTTGTTCTTCTTCATCAGACCAATTGATGCCACGTTTAGCCAAACTATCTCGTTTAACTTGTGCCAGAACGCCTGCAGCCTGTTCGCCACCCATTACTGAAATACGTGCATTTGGCCACATCCATAGGAATCGTGGATGA
>NZ_LWFZ01001012.1:0-986 GCF_001635225.1 Oleiphilus sp. HI0086 | reverse complement strand
TCGTCAGAATCAGTATCGCTAAGTGCAGGGTCTGTTTGAAGATACTCACCATCTTGATCGTAAATATCTTCAAAAATATCACAAATCAAATCACCATCAGTATCTATGTTATTAGGGTTTGAGCCAACCAAAGTAACTTCGACATAGTCAGATAAACCATCTGAGTCGCTATCGGCATTATTTGGGTTAGAATTGCTATGATTTAGCTCGTAGCTGTCAGAGAGGCCATCACTATCACTATCAATCTCACCATCTAGCAGGACTCCATTACGCGACATACTGTCAAGCGGGTCGCCACCAAAGATTACTTCCTGGCCATCTTTAAGGCCGTCACCATCAGAATCAGGGTTAAACGGGTCAGTCGATGCAAAAAACTCCTCTCTATCATTTAAGCCGTCTTCGTCTGAATCGAAACTGAGAGGATCACTGAACACGTCCCCCTTGAAAAGAGCATCACAATTTAATGTAACGATACCCAGCTCTCTGCCATCTGTTAAGCCATCGCCATCCGAGTCTGAATTCAATAAACCTGTTCCTGTTAACTCGAGTTCTTGAGCATCACAGATAAGGTCGCCATCAGAATCATTGTTATCGGGATAGCTGCCTATCGTAATAATCTCATCATAGTCACTTAAGCCGTCGGCATCGGTATCACCTGAAGTCAGGCTGACTCGATGCTCGATACCCAGGCTGTCGGTAAACGAGTATTGTTGTTCGAACAAATCCGATAAACCATCTAGATCCGAGTCCGAAGGCGTAGGACATTCATCACTCACATCAACACAGCTACCTAGACTACGTTCCAATGAATTGCTTAGGCCATCATCATCCATATCTTCGCTATCTGAATCAAAGTCCCTAGCAATTATGCTATTAAAATCTGTTGAAAAGTCATACTCTTCAGGCTGGTCGAAGTTGGAAAACTGAGCAAGCGTACCTTCTGCAAATAAGGACTCCCACCATTGAGGTAAGCCGTTGTCATCGGA
>NZ_LWFZ01001011.1:0-1417 GCF_001635225.1 Oleiphilus sp. HI0086 | reverse complement strand
TTCAAGCTCAGACAGTCGAAGTGATTAATACTGTCTTAAGTAGTGAAGAGGCTGGTGAGATAGAGAACGTTTATTTCACTAATTTTGTATTGCAGTAGTTTTGTTCAAGATGTTTTAAGTTATTTGTTTGGTGTTATTTTCGCGACCGTCAAATAGCTTATTTTGTGATTGCTTAAAAATTCATATAGTCAGGTATTAGTGTGCAAGATTTATTATCACAAGACGAGATAGATGCGTTATTGCATGGTGTCGATGATGGTGATATCGACACGGAGGACGATGCCGATGAAGAAGGTATACGCAATTACGACTTAGCGAGCCAAGATAGAATTGTGCGCGGGCGCATGCCTACGCTCGAAATGATCAATGAAAGGTTTGCCCGCTACACCAGAATCAGCTTGTTTAACCTGCTCCGTAGAAACGCCGACGTTTCTACGGGCGGTGTCCAGATCATGAAGTTTGGAGAGTATATCCATACTCTTTACGTTCCTACCAGTTTAAATATTGTCAAAATCAGACCTCTTCGCGGAGCTGGTTTATTTATTTTTGATGCCAAGCTAGTTTTTAAACTTGTTGATAACTTCTTTGGTGGTGATGGGCGTCATGCAAAAATTGAAGGGCGTGAGTTTACGCCTACCGAGATTCGGGTTGTTCATATGGTACTCGAACAAGTTTTTATCGATATGAAGGAAGCGTGGAGCGCAGTTTTCAAAATTGATTTTGAGTATATGAACTCTGAAGTTAACCCTTCAATGGCGAATATTGTTAGCCCTAGTGAAGTGATAGTAATTAGTACCTTTCATATCGAACTAGATGGCGGTGGTGGAGACCTTCATCTGGCCATTCCATACTCTACCATTGAGCCGATTCGCGAGATCCTCGATGCTGGTGTCCAGAGTGATGTTGACGATGTTGACGAGCGCTGGATGACAACTATTCGGAAAGATCTTTTAGAGGCTAATGTGCCTCTTAATGCGACAGTCCTAGAAGAACAGATATCACTTAGAGATGTTGCCAAGCTTGAAAAAGGTGATGTTATACCGATAGAAATGCCAGAGTTTATTACGCTAACTGCGAATAAGGTCCCTATGTTCAAAGCAAAGCTTGGGCAAAGTGATGGTCAGTTAGCGGCGAAAATTGAAGAAAAAATTGAACGACCCAACCTCATATCCAGTGTAGTTGACGAAAATTTGGAAGAAGAAAATGAGTGATAACGAAGATCAAAGTGAAGACGAAAAACTAGCATCTGAATGGGAAGCTGCAATGGAAGAGTCTGGTGATTCTGAAGGCGGCGAAGGTAGTGTTGAGGATGAGTGGGCGGCGGCAATGGCCGAAGCTGAAGCTATCGAAGGGGATGATGCTGATGATATTAAGTCTGCGCCTCTAGAGTCTTTTGATTCGCGTCCAGCTGCGGCTG
>NZ_LWFZ01001010.1:0-1389 GCF_001635225.1 Oleiphilus sp. HI0086 | reverse complement strand
ACTTTTCCAGAGGTATATGCATTAAATAGGAAGCCTGATCGTTTGGTAAATCGACTTGAGCTTCTATCTTTGGCCCCTTCAGGCTCTGTACAACCAAGACCCCAATATGTGCACCTGCATTTTCAAGAATTACTTTCATCATGCTTTCAATGAGGTTGTGTAAATCCAACTCCCCCGACAGGGTCTGCATTGACTTTATGATTGACTGAAAATCCAAAGCCTCTCCCGACCTGACTGAACTGGTCGCGGATAAGCCAGTTGAAAACTGCTGAGTCAGCGTAACATTTGACGAATTACTAAATGTGGCTGGCACTGTTTTATCACGTTTCTCACTTATAGCCAGCTCAGGATAACATGCTAATAGCCTATCAATTTTGGCTTTATTCCCCCAACTCTTGTACCAGCTATGTGCCCGTTTAATCGGAACATCGGCAAGGGATTCAAAACCAATATCTATTAAGTAGCGTCCAAAGAATTCGTTTGATAAACCGGCATATTGTCTAAAGCCGTTTTCCTCGGCTTCCTTTATGGCCTGTTTATAACGCTTTGCCGTTTGTTCAAAAGGCGCGCCATCTAAGGCAAGCTGCTCTGCTTCTACCAAAGCAATTTTATGCTCATGATTAAGAGAATATAAATCGGCTCGAAGCTGAAGAATGTGCTTGAGCTCGTTTGATACTTTCTCCAATTTTTTGAATGCTTGATGACTAGCGCCTACAAAGCCCTCTCTCTGAGCACGAATAAAGGCAAGATTACTAAGGCAATATAGGTCAACCATCATAAAATGGCTTTTGAAAAGCCCGTAACTTGCAACCGCGTCAAACAAATGCGCAACCAGTGTTTCGCAATCCGCTTCGTCCCAGAAGAAGTATTCAAAACGGCAATACATGAGAAAGGCTTTGAAAGAACTACCATTGATAATTGCTAACGAGGTCGCCTCGAAGTTTTCGTCGCCAAGCAAGTATTCGTGCTTAAGATAAGATTGCCAAGAGTTTTCAAGTATCGGCAGAAAAGGAACACGCAAAGACTTTTTCTCGACAAAGGCCTTCGCCTCCTCATACTCTGTTAGTAACTCTTCAATGGGAAAGCCCGCAACCGCTTTGATCGTTGACTTCGCAGATAAGCACACCCCTGCTCTAGCAAGCTCTCCTGTCTCAATCCCGGCTTCGAAGCCTCTCTCGTAAGCGTAATATGACTCTGTGACGTGTCCTTTTAGATGTGCAAGTGACACTCCAATTCCATTCCATGCAGAAGCGGAGTCCCTACAGTTCGGATTACTTTCCAGCCACTGCTTAGCTTTTTCACCAGCTTCATAGGCTGCCCCATACTCATCTCTTAACGCCAATAGCATGCCATAGGTAGTTAAGGTCACCGGTGTTGCATCAGTTCGAC
>NZ_LWFZ01001009.1:0-802 GCF_001635225.1 Oleiphilus sp. HI0086 | reverse complement strand
AGGACCTAAGCACTATAACGCTGTCGAAGCGCTTCGATACGTTTGTCTAGAGGAGGGTGACTCATAAACAAACCGCCTAATGAATTCTTCAGTTCGCCACTAATACCAAAAGCGACCATTTCAGAAGGCATTTCACTTGGTTTATCGTATTCAGCCTGCAGGCGTGCAAGTGCGCTGACCATCGCAGCGGGGTTAACTAGCTCCGCTCCCGCTATATCTGCTCGATATTCTCTACGGCGGCTAAACCAGAAAACAATCGTGCTAGCGAGCACTCCTAATATCATCTCTGCGACGAAGGTGGCGATAAAAAAGCCCATGCCGTGACCGCTTTCATTTTTGAATACTGCTCTATCAACAAAGCTACCGATAACTCGCGCAAAGAACATAACGAATGCGTTTACGACTCCTTGGATAAGGGTGAGGGTAATCATATCACCATTTGCGACGTGCCCGATTTCATGCCCAAGTACAGCCTTAACTTCCTCACGGCTCATTTTATTGAGTAAGCCTGTGCTTACGGCGACTAAGGCGTTATTTTTATTCCAGCCGGTTGCGAAAGCATTAGCTTGTGCGCTGTTAAATACGCCAACCTCAGGCATACCGATATTGGCTTTTTGAGCAAGATCCTGGACGGTGGTATAGAGCCATTTTTGGTCAGCGTTTTGTGGCTCTTCAATCACTTGAACTCTCATACTGCGTTTTGCCATGAATTTTGACATCAGCAAGGAGACGACTGAGCCTGCCATACCAAATATCAGGCAGAAGATAAGGAGGTTATTGTAGTCCAAACCCTGTGCAGTCA
>NZ_LWFZ01001008.1:0-1246 GCF_001635225.1 Oleiphilus sp. HI0086 | reverse complement strand
ACCACCGCAAGCTTGTACTCATTGATGATAAGCTGGTTTTTCTTGGCAGTTTCAACATTACAAAAGCGCATTTACCCAAGGCCCTTGGCGGTCAACAATTTAGTGACACAGCAATCAGAATATCTGGACAAGTAACCCAGAGCGTAAGGCTAGCTTTCGACACCTGCTGGTATAAACACTCATGTCGCACCAGCGCTCGGTACTTGCCTGAGAGCCCTTTTCTCTATAACTTCAGCCGCCGCTTAAGACGAAAACAGAGAAAAGACTTATTACAGAGAATTAAAAATGCAAAGCATGCGGTATGGATAGCGAACGCTTATTTTGTACCAGATAGCGAACTGCAAGACGCCCTATGCACAGCAAGTAAAAGCGGGGTTGATGTAAGAATATTACTCCCCGGGCGTTCGGATATATTTTTCATTCCTTGGGCCTCTGCGTTCTTCTATTCAACATTACTTGAAGCTGGCATCCGACTCTACGAATACCAAGCAGGAATCATGCACTCTAAAACCTTGATTATTGATGACTGGGCTTGCATCGGCTCAAGTAACCTCAACACCCGCAGCCTAATGCATGATTTGGAAATCGATTACAGCCTGCAACTTACCGCCAGCCGAGAGCAATTGGCAATTAATTTTCGTGACGACCTGAGCTGCAG
The DNA here is from genome assembly GCF_001635225.1 of Oleiphilus sp. HI0086. Classification (NCBI taxonomy): domain Bacteria; kingdom Pseudomonadati; phylum Pseudomonadota; class Gammaproteobacteria; order Oceanospirillales; family Oleiphilaceae; genus Oleiphilus; species Oleiphilus sp. HI0086. The sequence goes on along the minus strand of NZ_LWFZ01001008.1, from coordinate 588 downwards.
CGAAGAACTGAAGAGCGACTCGCTGGACAAAAAGCATTTTATCCAACGGTATTTGGGCGGACTGCTACTAATATTTTTCTCTTACTGGGTGTAAAAACTACCAAGCGATTAGCAAGTCATCCTCTTGTATATTTATTCGCCCTGGGTCCATACTGACACTACCACTAGCAAAACCAGGGTGCACCTGAGAAACGGTGAGTGATGTCTTGACATTCGTTAGTTCAGTACCCGCTAGCATATCTGCGTCGTAATAATTGTAGGTACGATATAAAGAAAACTTATCTCCAGGGCGAACACCGGAGCTTGCACCCGAATTGAAGTGTAATGTTTTACCGTCAACTCTTGATATACGTGCAATAAAGGGCTGACACTCCAATTGCTCTCCTACTAAAGTAGCAACACCATCCACCAGTTGAGCGACTGCTAGACCATATTCGTCATTCCAGAACTCTGCAGTGCCAAAGCCACTCAGATCATCAATATCATCTTCCCACGGCGCAGATACTGCAAAACTTCTTTGCCAGATAATCGCACCACTATAGCCATCATGAACAAATAGCTCCATTGCAAAGCGACGTTTGATATTGG